>JBEVND010000350.1:0-3438 GCA_040508285.1 Rariglobus sp.
GGCCCAGAGAACGTCACTTTGGCGTTAGGATCCAGCTTGGCCCACGGAGAAAATTCCTGCCATGTCCGCAGGTTGTTGACCTTGGAAAACACCTTCGATGGCGGAGCCGAAATGACCGTGCTTCGCTCGACTCGGAAATCAGCCGGCTGCAAAGCAACGATGACGAGGAAGATCGCGAACACCGTGCCGAGACCGATCAGGATTTTCTTAAGCATATAAAAACAAGGTGAGTAGACTGGCTAAGATCACTGTGGAGACACACGTGCTGCCAGCATCGGGCGAAACGCCGCGCGATAAACCCAGGCGAGATAAAGTTCGAAGGCGAGAAACACGCAGGCCATCGGCAGGCCTTTACGCTCGAGGAACACATGAAACGCCACGCTGTTCACGATAAACGGCGCGAAGAGCGCGAGCGCCAGCGGCACGAAACGGTTGATCAATAAAAGCGAGCCCACGGTAAGTAGCGTCACTCCGATCAACTGCATCATGTAGCCGCTGTTCATCAATGCCCCGACGAACATCATGACCTTTTCGGGCATTGGTTCCTTGGGCGCTGGAATAAAGTTCAGAAAGAGGTTCAGGCCGAAGACGAACAGCGAAAGTCCCATGAGAATGCGGACGATGGTGGGAATATAACGGGTGAATTTCATGAGGTGTGAAGATGATGGAATTTTAGCGGCTACGCAGTGAGCGAAATAATCGATTTATAGCAGTGCCTACGACGATTTACTCGAGCGGCAAACTGACGGATACCGGGTGACGGGTGACGAAAAACTGCCGCGAGGTTCCTGACGCGACAACGAGAAGTATGGTTCATCACCCCTCATCAACGAACCGGCCTGCATATTCCGGACATCGTCAGAGAAAAATAAACCGTCTGCATAATCTTCCCTCAACTCGCCCAACCGGGCGGATACGGAGAGCGCAACATCTGCAGCCTCGCGGCTGCCCTGCGAATCCAAGGCGAACCCCAGTGTTTCCAGTTGGGTCTGGAGCGCGCTGAGGTCTGCCATCAAATCGCGTGTGTTCGGTGCATCCATTGATGGCGCAAACTGGCTCAAGCCGACACGACAGCCTTAAAGCCGCCGTAAAGCATCCGCTTGCAGTCGAAGGGTGTGTTCTCGGGCGTGCACATTTTATGCAGGCGCGGATCTTCCATGACTTTGGCGTTTACCTTGTCGCGATGCGCGCGGGATTTGTAGGTGATGTAAGAAAAGACCACGGTTTCGCCCGCCTTGGCTTTGATGCCTTTAGGGAACGGCATGACCATCTCGATATTCAAATCGTCGCCCACGCACTCAACGTATTCCAACGCGCCGTGCTCCTTCCAGATTTTGGCGGCCTTCGCCGCAGTGCGAAAGTAGGCGGCGACTTTTTTCTTCGGAATGGGAATAACAAATCCATCTACGTAACGAGCCATGATGATCTCCTTGGTTTGAGGTTATGGGTGAACTTTCGACAGGTTCAAATAGTCAACGAACGACGGCTACCGTTCCGGACAACAAAAGCGGCCTTCCCCAAAAACCCTGTCCGTTTTAGTCTTCGTCACTCGTTGTAGTATTATGGAAACCCAACCTTACATGCTGCTCTTCCGGAACACCGGTCCGGAAAACCACCAGCACCTCTCGCCTGAACAGCGCCAGCAACTCATCACCCGATGGAACGCCTGGTTCGAGGGCTTGCTCAAGCAAGGCAAGGCCACCGAGGGCCAGCCGCTTGAAACGCAGATTCACGTTGTCTCCGGCCCTGCCCACCAACGCATCGTCGACGGCCCGTTCTCCGAGACCAAGGAATCCGTGGGCGGTTACGTCAAACTGCTGGTGAGCGGTCTCGACGAGGCGCTCACCATTGCGCAAGCCCACCCGGGCCTCGAATACGGACTGGTGATCGAAGTTCGTTCGATGACCGCTGATTGTCATCTCGGCGTGACCACCACGCGCAACCCGTCTCAGGGCTCATCGTAAAGGCT
Organism: Rariglobus sp.; assembly: GCA_040508285.1. GTDB lineage: Bacteria > Verrucomicrobiota > Verrucomicrobiia > Opitutales > Opitutaceae > Rariglobus. Next base: position 1,970 of record JBEVND010000350.1, read on the forward strand.
TTCACGTGTCTGCTCCGGACCCCAGCCCGCTGCCTGCGGCGACCACTCCGTCCGGATTGGTCGAGCATTTCTTCCGTCATGAAACCGGGCGCCTGCACGGCGCGTTAATCCGATTGTTGGGCGTGGAGAATATCTCGCTGGCGGAGGACATTGCCCAAGAGGCTCTGCTGCGCGCCTTGCGAACGTGGTCCATGGGCGGAGTGCCTCCGAATCCCGCTGCTTGGATCACCCGCGTCGCCATGAATCTCGCCAAGGACACGCTGCGTCACAAGAGCATGTCTTCCAGCAAGGAAACGGCCATCATCACGCACCTCGAGCAGACGTTGCCCTCGCCGGCCATCGCCGCCGGAACCGCTCCTGTCATCTGTGATGACGCGCTCCGCCTGATCTTTGTCTGTTGTCATCCGTCCGTCTCCCCCGATTCGCAGGTCGTGCTGGCACTCAAGGTCCTTTGCGGCTTCAGCACGGGCGAGATCGCGCGCGCGTTTCTCAGCAGCGAGGCGGCTATCGAGAAACAGCTTACTCGCACAAAAAAACGCATCCAGGAATCGAATACGGCCTTCGAAATCCCCGAAGGTGAAGATCTCGCGCCACGCCTGGATGGCGTGCTCGCAGCGCTCTATTTGCTTTTCAACGAAGGCTACAAGGCGTCGTCCGGTGAGGCGCTGTTGCGCGAAGATCTGTGTCAGGAAGCGGTGAGGCTCGTGGAGATGCTCATTTCCCATCCCGCCGGCCGCACGCCACGCAGCCACGCGCTCCTTGCGTTGATGTTGCTCACGAGTGCCCGTTTCCCCACTCGCGTTGACGCACAAGGCGAACTCCTGCGCCTCGACGCGCAGGATCGCTCAAAGTGGGACCAATCCCTCATCGCTCGCGGACTCACCCAACTTGCCCAGGCCGCGCAAGGCACCGCGCTCAGCGAATACCATCTTCAGGCGGGCATCGCCGCGCTCCACTGCGTCGCGCCCGATGCGGCCTCGACCGATTGGGCACGCATTTTGGTTCATTATGATGCGTTGCTCCGACTCAAACCGTCTCCGCTGGTTGAGCTGAATCGATCGGTCGCTATCGCTCATGTGCATGGCCCGCAGGCAGGGCTCGATGCAATCGCGCCCATCGCTGCGGACGACCGCATGGAGTCGCATTACCTCCTACATGCAGTGACCGGCGAATTACACTGGCGGATGGAAAACCACCGCGCCGCCGCCCTGAGTTTCCGCCGTGCCCTGCAACTTGCCCAAGTCGGTCCAGAGCAACTACACCTCGTCCGTATGCTGGAGCGTTCAGAAGAGCAAACGCCTGCAGGCGGTCTGTGATTAGCTTGTAAACTTAGCCAAGCGTGCGGCGACGTCACTGCGAAGGCGTTCGATGTGGGCCAGCGTGAATGCAGCTATGTCCAAAGACGGATCTGCCACCAAGGGCGTTAAATCCATGCCCCACGTAATTCCGGAGATTTTGTCCGTTGCATG
>JBEVND010000371.1:0-3821 GCA_040508285.1 Rariglobus sp.
CGCCGCCGTCAGTTGTCCGAAATCCTCGTGCAGCGTCAGCAGGAAGTTGAAGTCTGGACCGATCAGATCGCGTCGCTCGAATCAGAAAGCGACAACCAGAAATCCCGCGCCGGCCAGATCGCCGAAACGCTCGTGGTCGCCCAGCAACAGGTGGAGCAGATCCGCAACGAACTCTCCGACGTCGAACGCGAAATCGGTGGCGTCGAAAACTCCCAGGAAGGCATCCGCACCGACGCCGAGAAGGCGCAGGCAGATTTCAGCCGCTGCGAAGTCGCCCTCGCGCAAAACAAGTCCCGCGCGCAATTCCTCGAGGAAGACGTGCAGCGCGAATTCCAGATTCGCGTGGGTCAATACGACTGGCGCGCTCTCCTCTGGCGCTCGGAGGACGATCCGCCTGACTTGAAGGCGCTCGACCTCGATGACGACGAGGAAGACGGCGACTCCGCTCCGGCCAAGGCCGAGCCTGCGCCCGTCGCTCCTGTTGCGGAAGTTGCTCCGACTGCTGACGGCGAGACGCCGGCGCAGCCTGCCGAAGCTGCAGCTGAAGCCACGACCACCAAGCGCCGTAAAAAGAAGGGCCCCAAGCCCGATCCCACCGAGGAAGACTTGGTCGCGCTCGAAAGCTCCGCCAATTGGGACGACATCAAGGCCGAGGTCGACGCGCTGCGTCAGCGTCTCGCTGGTATGGGCTCGGTGAATACGGGCGCCATCGAGGAATACGTGGAGCTCAAGCAGCGCTACGATTTCCTGAAGGGCCAGAGCGACGACTTGAACAACGCCAAGGCCGACCTGATCAAGACCATCGACGAGATCAATCAGACGTCGATGACGCAGTTCCAGATCACGTTCGACCAGATCAAGAAGAACTTCATCTACACGTTCCAGACGCTCTTCGGTGGTGGTATCGCCAACCTCGAGCTGATCGTCACCGACGACATTCTGGAGTCCGGCATCGAGATCACCGCGCAGCCTCCCGGCACGAAGTTGAAGGGCATCACGCTGCTCTCCGGCGGACAAAAAACGCTGACCGCCGTGGCGCTGTTATTCGCGCTCTACATGGTGAAACCGTCGCCCTTCTGTTTGCTCGACGAACTCGACGCGCCGCTCGACGAATCGAACATCGGTCGTTTCACCAACCTGCTCGGCAAGTTCGTGGACAATTCGCAGTTCATCATCATCACGCACAACAAGCGCACGGTCTCGGCCGCGCAGGCGATCTACGGCGTGACGATGGAAGAGCGCGGTGTTTCGAAGACCGTCTCGATGAAGTTCAACCAGAACAAGAGCGACATCGAGGCGCACCAGGAAAACATCGCCGAGTCGGTGCGCGGTGCCAAAACCACTCTCGGCGCATGAGCCGAGAGGGTGGGGGCGGCGCGGTCGGGCTGAGTAAGTGTTAGGTTCATCATCATGGCATTTCCCAAAATCAAACTCTGCTGGAATGGATCACGCGTAGATGCCGAGTGGCATCTCGGCCTCTTTGGGTTTTACCAGCGAGGAACCTCCGGCAGTCGTTTGAGGGGAGTCGTCGTCAGCTTGCGCGGTCTGCTTGCGTGGCTCGGTGGCCTCATGGTGGTGGCCTATTTTACGGGAGCGGCCGCGCTTTGGTTTTGGCTGGATCGACGCCCGTATAACTACGTCACCTACACCGATCTCGTGTTGCCCACGCGGTGGAGTGGGATTGAGAAACTCCGCGGCCAGGCACTGATCGCCGAAGGCATGGACGACATCAAGGCCCGCAAATGGGGCGAAGGCCTCGCCAAGCTCCGCATCGGCATCGCGCGCAATCCCGATGAGATCAACGCCCGCCTGACGCTTGCGGAAATTTTCATCGCCATGAAGGCGCGCAAGCAGGCGATCGATATTTACGACGGTGGCCTCGACGTGAGGTATCCGGGCCGTAACTACGTCGAGACGATGGTGAAGTCCGCGGCGCAAAGTGAAAATTACGACTGGTGGATCAAGACCTGTGACCGTGCATTGGCGCTGGTTAAGGATCATCCCGCGCTCGCAGAAGAACGTCGCTGGCTGATTCGCCAGAAGCTCGCGGCGCTGGTCGCGGCCGATCGCACCGAGGAAGCGTTGGCCGTGGCGGATGCGGAGGGCGAAACGACCAGCCCGACGATCAGCGAATTCCGTGTGCTGGCGCTGTTGAAGTCCGGCAAACCCAACGAAGCTCTCGCGTTTTTGAAAGACTGGGAAGCCCGCGCGGACTCCCGCGAAGATCCGCAGATTTTGCGTCTTCAAGTAAGGGCGTTTCGCGAGGCGGGCGACATCGCAAGCATGGATCGCGCGTTGGAAGCGCTGCGTCAGCAAGCGCCGTCCGATCCACGGCCTTACGTTTACGGCATCGTGCAACGGCTGCTGGCAAAGCAACGCGTCAGCGCCACGGCGACGCTGGACTCGTTTTTGCTGCGGTTCGGAAGCACGACGGAGTATTTGCAGATGCTGGCCGCGCCTCTGGCCGAGATCGGTGAACGGCCGATGCTGGAACAGTTGATCGGCTATGCCAAGCAGCAGGGATTTGCGCTGGAGCCGTTTCGCCGTTTCTTGATTCAGGCACTCATCGGCGCGGGCGAATGGCGCGCCGCGAGCGTGGCGATCGCCGAGGTTGATACCGCGCAGAAAACCGGCACTGCCGCCACGTGGTATGAAGTGATGGAGGCACAGATCCAAGCCGCGCTCGACCCGTCGGCGGGCGCGCAGTCGAACCTCGTGAACCTGGTGCGCGGACGCCAGTTCACGCTGAGTTTCTACAAGGATTTGATCGAAAATATGCGCAAGGCGAAGCGTCCCTCGACCGCACGTGAAGTAATCACGTTTGCCCAAGGCATGTATCCCCAGAACTCGGTGATCGAAACCTGGCGCAAAGAACTCGATGGCGAAATCGCCGCGGCGCAGGCCGCCAACGAAGCGGCATTGGTGGCGATACCGCGCCCGGTTCCCAAACCCGCGGCGAGCACGCCCGCCGCCCCGCGTGAAGCGTTTGTCGAGGCGCCCTTCATGGCGCAAGTAGACGAGTTGTCCAAGGCGGGGGACTACGCCGGCGCGTTGCAGCGTATCCGTGACGTCAGGCGTGCGAACCCGACCTGGCTGAGCGGACGGGATTTGGAATTAACACGATCGGAGATTCGTTTCCATGGTCACTCTGGCGACTCGCTTGCGCTACGCACCGCGGCGCGGCTCTACATCACGGGCGATCGACTGCGTTCGGCGCAGATGATTGAAATCGCCCGTGAATTGCACACCGCAGGGAAGAAAGACGAAGCGGTGTTGTTGCTTAAAGAATTGGTCGCCAAGACCCCCGACTATACGCTGGCCCAACGTTTATTGGCAGAGTGGTCGCCCAAACCGGATACAAAGGCGCCGTAATTTCACAGCTAACGCGCAGCGGAGCTAATGCACGCGAAAGTAAAAGTAGAATGACGCCTTCTAGCGGGAAAAACGGATTGCGACGCTCTGCCAGCGCCCTCTACATTCGCGGTTCTTGTTCACGCGCAACCAGCGCCTTCTAACGACCTTAACCTTAATTCGCCGTCCATGCCCATCGCTGTTGGTTCCCAAGCTCCTGATTTTACTCTCAAGACCAAGACCTCGGAAGGTCTTAAAGACGTCAAACTCAGCGACAACTTTGGCAAAAAGCAGACGGTGCTGCTCTTCTTCCCGCTGGCCTACACCAGCGTGTGCACCGACGAGCTTTGCGATGTGTCCAACGGCCTGAGCGGCTATCAGAACTTCGGCGCCGACGTCATCGGCATCAGCGTGGACAGCCCGTTTGCCCAAGAGGCTTGGGCCAAGGCGAGCAACATCAAGTTCACGCT
>JBEVND010000449.1:0-4780 GCA_040508285.1 Rariglobus sp.
CGCCAGTGGGGTCGCAGTGCTGGGGCTGATCGAGTTACTCTGGATATGATTGGCGCCGCCGTTAATAACGATGTCGCCACTGTTATACCCCAGGCCGCCGGCGGTCACGTTGACGCCGGGCTGGGCGGTCCAAGTGCTCTGACCACCACCACCGAGTGAACCCAAGGCCAAGGTGTCGAAGTTCTGATTGAAGAGAAGCGCCGCGTGGGAAAGCGTCGCGCCGACCAAGAACGGGGTGAGGGCGAAGAATGTTTTTTGAACAAGGCGACGACCTGGGGCGCAGGCGGTCGAGAGGAGAGAGAGGGCTTGGGTTTTCATGGGGTTTTGCAACGAGACTGCCCTTGAAGACCATTTGGTGAAAGCACCGGGGCTTGCAGAAAATAACTTTAAAGTTATATCATCCTGCCATGCCCCGCTCTCCGTCCCGAACCTTTACATTGGATTTTTACGGGCTTCAGCCGCGATTAATCTGGGCGAACGAGCGGACGTTGGCCGCCGAGTTTCTGGATATGGATCACACGCTGGCCACGAACGAGACGGTGGCGTGGTTTATCGAAAAGGGGGAGGTGACGGTGTCCTACTCTCACGGTCAGAAAGTGCGTGCGGGCGCGGGAGAGTGGCTTTTCTTGCGCGCCGACGACGGGAAGCAGCACTTCGCGAAAGGGACGCGGTTGATCTCGTTGCGATTCCATCTGCGGTTGCGCGGAGGAAAGCCGCTGTTCGCGCGAGCTCGCGATGTGGTGATGGCGGGCTCCGAGGTTCCGTTACTGGAAGAGGCGGCGCGCAGCTTGGTGGAGGAGTTTGAACGCGTGGATTCGCCTGGCACCGTATATGTGGCGCGAAGCCGGTTAAGCATGGCGGACAATTTTCGGATCGAGGCGGCCTTCATGCACTGGCTCGGATGTTATGTGGATGCCATGGTCGTGGCGCGAGAAACGCCGGAGGCGGCGAGCGAGCGGGATCCCCGGGTGACGAAAGCCCTGATCTTGATCGAGGATCACGCCATGCGGGAAAAATTCTCGGAGGCGATGCTCGCAAAACGGTGCGGACTGGGGATCAACCAATTGGGGCGGCTGTTTCGCCGCGAGCAAGGGATGTCGCCGTTTCAATACTACGAAGAACGGCGGATGGAACTGGCCCGGCATGCGCTCAAGGACAGCGTGCTGCCGATCAAGGAGGCGGGTTTCGAACTGGGGTTCAGTTCGTCACCGCATTTCACCAACTGGTTTAAGAAACGGGCGGGAGTTTCACCTCGGGCGTGGCGAGGCGGAGTGAAGCGGCCGGCGAGGAAGACGGAGAAATCAGAGGGCTGAGCCGCCGGCGGTGAGGCGGGCGCGGAGGGTGGCGACGTCGAGGGCACGCAGCGGTTGGTTGGTTTCGAGCGCGAGGACGGCGGCGACGCCGGCGGCTTCGCCAGTTTGGTTCATGTTGACCATGACGCGCACGGCGGCGTGGGCGATGGGGTCCACGTTTAACATGCGGCCGGCGACGATGACGTTGTCAGGGCCGGCGAGCGGGAGGAGCGTGCGGTAGGGGATTTGGTAATACGTGGGGTTGGTCGCGGTCTCGGGGCGCCAGCGGCTGTTTTCGGAGGGGAAGCCGGGGCGGTGGTATTCCTCGCGTCCGTCGAGGTAGCGGAGGGTGATGCCGGGTTTGTCCTGGTGGTGGACGTCCACGCGGTAGCTGCCTTGGGCGATGGTGTCGTCGAAGGCGCGGCCGGAAAGCACGTCGTCACCAGAAAGTTGATACGGCGAACGGATGTGGCGCGACTCGCGGAGGCCGAGACGCGAGGGCAGGGCTTCGAGGGAAAGGCGGCAGCCAGGAGAGTGGGCGCGGAGGATGTCGGTGATGGCGCGGACCTGACGGCGGCCCTCGATCTCGCCGTGGGTGAGGTCGTCGGCGTTGGCGGGGTTGATGCCGTGGATGCGGGTGGCGGCGAGCATGTAGACATCGGAGTTGGGGACGTAGTTGCCCCAGGAAAAGGTGGGGGGAAGTCCATGCGCGGGGCCGTGCTCACGGATGAGCGCACCGACGTTGGTTTCGTTCAGCGTGCCCCAGCCCGAGAAGCGTGCGCAGGCGGTGGCGGGTTGGAGGTGGTTGGCGAAGTAGGTTTCGCCGCGGCGCCGCGCGGCGCGGTCGGCATCGCCGGTGGCGTCGATAAACATGCGGGCGCGGATGGCGCCGCGGCCGGATTTGTTTTCGACGAAGACGGCCTCGAGGCGGCCGGAGGAAGCTCGGAGCGGGGCGGGAGCGGCGAACTGGGTGTGGAAGTAGATTTTGAGGCGGGCTTCGCGGGCGAGTTCGTCGAGCTCGATTTTGAGTTCTTCGGAATTGAAGGTGAAACCGCGCGAGGGATTGGTGAGTTCGTGACGTTTGACGGCGCCACGTTTGTCGAGGCGGTTCATGACCTCCTCGGTGAGTCCGGCGATGATTTGTTTTTTGCCCTCGGTGTCGTGGAGCGAGTGCCAGACGTTGACCATCGCGGTGGTGGCGATGCCACCGAAGCAGTTGTCTTTTTCCACGATGACGACACGGGCGCCAAGTCGGGCGGCGCGGATGGCGGCGAAGAGTCCAGTGCAGCTGCCGCCGAGGACGCAGATGTCGGCTTCGTGGATGACGGGGAGATCGCGGGCGGGTTCGTGGAGGGTGTTCATGAGGCAGGGAGAAGGAGGGAGCCGCCGGCGTTGAGTTCGGCACGGATCAGGGACGGGTTGAGTTGGGGAAAGGTAGTGCCAGTGCGGTGGGCGAGGGCGGCGGCGACACCGGCGGCTTCACCGGTTTGATTCATGTTCACCATCACGCGGACTCCGCCGAAGGCTTCACGGTCGGCATCGAGGAGGCGGCCGGCGACGAGGAGATTTTCGGCTTCGATCGGAAGCAACGAGCGGTAGGGAATGTGATAGCAGGCGGGGACGGGCGAGTGTTCGGGGTTCCAACGGCGCCAGAGGGTCGGGCCGGTTTTGGGGACGAATTCTTCGCGTCCGTCGAGATAGCGCAGCACGGTGCCGTCGGCGGAGTGGATATCGACGGGGTAGGTGCCTTGGGCGATGGAGTCGGCGAAGGATTGGCCGCGGAGGATTTCGTCGCCGGTGAGGCGGTGGTGACAGCGGGCGTGCCAGGTTTCGCGGACGCCGAGGGACTGGGCCCACGCGACGAGGACGGGGTGCAGGTCGGCGGAATGTGCGCGGAGAATGTCGAGATAGGCCTGGTGCAGACGACGTCCTTCAAAGAGCGCGGTGGTGTGGGCGTCGGCGTCGGAGGCGTCGATGCCGTTGAGGCGCGCGCCGAAGAGATTGGTAAGGGTGTCGGCTCCGGGAACGGGGAAATGCCACGGGCGGCTGTTGGCGGCGGGGTAGTTGTGCGCGTCAAGGAGAGGCTCGAGGTCGTTCCAGGGGACGGGACCGTTGGGGGTGTTGGTGCCGGCGACGATGGCCTGGAGGTTGACGGGTTGGAGGACGGACGGTTTTTCGGCGGCGAAGCCGGCGTGGCGGAGGAGATTGCCGTCGCCCGAAGCGTCGATGAAGAAGGGCGCGGTGATCGCGCGGCGGCCGGAGCGGTCCTCTATTATGGCGGAGGTGATGCGCGGGCCTTCCCGTGTGGCGGCGACGCAGCGGGCGGCGAGGAAGACGCGGATGCGGTGGGTGCGCACGAGCTCGTCGAGTTCGATGGCGAGTTCGGCGCTGTTGAAACGGAATTGTCCGCGGTGGACGGGGGAGATCTCCCGGAGGACGCCGCGATGGCGGAGACGATCGATGACTTCGAGGGTGAGTCCGCCGATGATTTGACGTGCGCCGGTCGTGTCGTTGATCGAGTGCCATTCGTTGACCTGCGCGGCGACGGCCATGCCGCCGAGGAGGGTGTGTTGCTCGATGAGCGCGACGGAAAGGCCGAGTCGGGCGGCGCGGACGGCGGCGAACACGCCGGTGCAGGAGCCGCCGACGATGCAGAGATCGGCTTCGTGGCAAACGGGCGTGGCGCGGGCGGGTTCGTGAATCAGGGGCACGGAACCAGCGTGCGGCGAAGGTTAGCGGGGTTGAAGAGGGAAGGAGCAGAGTAAAGAAATCATATCATGGACAAAACACATGATTATGGCGTGATGGCTGCATGGTGGAGATCGTTGATCACATGGAAGTGCTGGAGGCGTTGCTGCGTGCGCCGCTGCGAGTTACGATGGTGAGGAGGCAGACGTTTCCGGCACGGTGGCATGTGGCGGATGCGGTGATCGTGACGCACCGGTTCATCCTCTTGGAAGAGGGCGTGCTGGACTATACGGTGGAGGGGCGGCGGTATCGGCTGAAGGCGGGCGAACAGTTTTTTGTGCCCGCATGGTGTCGGCGCGAATGGACGGCGACGACGAAGGGATGCCGGTTGTTGTGGTGCGAATTTTCGTCGGGCGCGGTCACGGTGCCGCCGGTGTTGTGCAGGCGAGAGGCCGGCGCTGTGAGAGAGGATCGGCGGTGTTTTGAGCGGATGCTGGCGTTATTCGGCGCGGGTGAAACGCGGGAGCGGGTGCTGGGATGCGAGGGGGAGTTGAAGGCGGCGCTGGCGCGTTTCTGGGTCGAGGTGCGGATGGAGGGCAGCGGAGGCGGAGCGGTGCGGGTGAGGCATCCGGAGGTGGTGAGGGCGGTCGCGTGGTTGGAGCGGCATTACGCGGAGACGGATGCGTTGGAGGCGTTTTATCGGACGGTGCAGCTGAGTCCGAATCACTTCCGGTTACTGTTCAGGCGCGAGACCGGAGAGACGGTGCAGGCGGTGCTGGCGCGGCTGAGGTTGCGACGGG
>JBEVND010000385.1:0-4105 GCA_040508285.1 Rariglobus sp.
CCGGCACGGGCCTGAAAACTCGAAATAGCCAAATTGGCCCGACACCCAGGACTGCCAGTTGAAAAACCTCCAGCGTCGGCGGATGCGCGCCATCTGGTTGGCATCGGCGATGCAGGCCACGAGAAACCGCGGACGCAGGACAAACGAGCCGCCCTCCGGCACTGCCACGATCACCAACTCGGCAAACGGGTCGTCGACGCAGGCGAACACCACGCTGCGTTCACCGCGGCTGCTGGCGTTGCGCAATTCGACCAGTCTGGACAAGCCGGCGGCGAGGCTCGAGATGGGCGATCCCCAGTTGAAAATGAACCTGCGGCCACGAGTCAGTTCTTCGTCGAAGGACTGCAAAAACCGCTTCCGGACCCACACGTGCTCACCCGGCCAGACCGATCCTTCGACGACGACCGAGCTCTCGCCGATGACCGGTAGCGCCGGGCTTTCCGCGCCCACTTGAATCGATTTGCCACATGCGACCCATTTCGCCCAGCCGTAATAAAGCACGAACGCCACCAGCACGCCGCCGAACAAATAAGCGAGAAATACGCCGGCGATGACCCAACGGCCCTCACGCCAGGCGGCGCGCAAGTAATGCATCGCCTCATGCTCTTCTCGCTTCAGGTCACTGGCTTCGTCTTTCAACGTTCCGATGCGCTGCTCGAGCGCCGCGATGGCAACTTCGTGCGCCCGTGTTTCGCTTTGCAGTTCAACGATACGCTTGAGCGAGTCGCTTTTGATTACCTCCACACGGGCCAACCGGGCTTCATGGGTGGCATGCTCGGAGGCGTCGCCAAAGACCCGCGACAAGATGCCGGGGTCGGATTCGTGCAGTGACTTGAGCACGCGTTCGGCCAGCACCACTCGCTGTTCCTGCACGACGAGCGCTTCGGCTGCGGCGGTGCGTTGGGCATTTAACTCGCTGAGCTCCCCATTCGCGCGTTCCTCTTCCACGCTGATTTGTTGCGCGAGCTCGGTCCGGCGCTCGTCATAGTTGGCGCGGTCTTTTCCGTAGAGCCACAAGCTCCACGTGAGAAGCGCCAAGGCGGAAATCAGCACAGCCATCCCGAGCTTGCGCGCTAGTTTGGATACAAAGGTGGAGAACCGGTTTGCCATGCGTGCGATTCATCAAGGGCGAAACGTGGCGAATTTCAACCGCCCAAGCGACTGCCCGCAGGATTTGCCATTCTGTTACGAACTCGCATGCTACGCGAACACCCCAAACCCCGTTTTCGCATGTCCAAAGCCATTGTCTCTTCCCTCTACGATTCCGACGTTTTCAAGCAGGCATGCCGCCAGTTCGACCTCGCCGCCGATGCCATCAGTTTGCCCGAATCGATTCGTGATCGCACCAAGTATCCCAAACGGTGCGTCGCCGTTGCCCTCCCCATCAAGCGAGATGACGGGAGCGTGACGGTTTTCGAGGGTTATCGGGTTCAGCACAACATGTCGACCGGCCCGGCCAAGGGCGGCATCCGTTTCCATCAAGACGTCACCATCGGCGAAGTCGCCGCGCTCTCCATGTGGATGAGCTGGAAGTGCTCCCTCGCCGGTCTTCCCTACGGCGGTGCCAAGGGTGGTGTCATCGTGGATCCACGCCAACTATCCGAAGGGGAACTGGAGCGACTTTCTCGACGTTACATGCAGGAAATCGCGCCCTTTATCGGCCCGCACATCGACGTCCCCGCGCCCGACGTCGGCACGAACGAAAAAATCATGGGCTGGATGATGGACACCTACTCCAATCACGTCGGTCGCAACGAGCCCGCCATCGTCACCGGCAAACCGATTTCACTCGGCGGTTCACAAGGTCGGCGCGAAGCCACCGGCGCAGGCGTGGCCTATCTCGTCAAGCGCTATCTCGAAGATCTGAACATTCCGATTTCCACCGCCACCGTCGCGATTCAGGGCTTCGGCAATGTCGGTGGTGAAGCCGCACTCGCGCTGTCGAACTACGGGGCGAAAATCATCGCGATTTCCGACTATAGCACCGGCATTCACAACGCCAACGGTATCGATGTGAAAAAGGCCCTCGCCTTCACCCAATCTCAAAAAGTCCTGCACAACTTCGACGGCGGCGAGCCGATCACCAACGAGCAGTTGCTCACGCTTAAATGCACCGTGCTGGTTCCCGCTGCACTCGAACGCGTGATCACTGCCGAGATTGCCAGCAGACTTCAGTGCCGCGTGCTCGCCGAGGCGGCCAACGGACCGACCACCTTTAGCGCCGATAAGATTCTCGAGAAACGCGAAGAGATCGAGCTGATCCCTGACGTGCTCTGCAACGCAGGCGGCGTGATCGTTTCCTACTTCGAGTGGCTGCAAAACCTTCAGAACTTCTACTGGGATCGCGACGAGGTCCTCAAAAAATTGTTTGTCGTTCTCGATCGCGCCAAGGACTCCGTCGAATACCAGAAGCGTAAATTCAAATTCAGTCGCCGCCTCGCCGCTCTAACGCTCGGCATCCAGCGGGTGGCCGAAGCCAAGCAGAGCCGCGGCCTCTTCCCCTGATCCAGCACGACGCGAGACCGCGCCTCAGAGCCAAAGGAAACAAGCCGCCATCACGAGCGTCGGCACCAGCGCGCCGGCCATCAAACCCAGTGGCGAAACTCCGTTCGGGAAAAATCGTTGCAAGATCGATTGCCCGGCTGGATTCGGTGCGTTCGCAATCACCGTGAGACCGCCGCCGGTGACCGCACCGGCGACCACCATGTATTTTAGTTCATCTGTAAATCCGGGCACCAACGTCGCGAGATAAGTGATTGCCGCGTTGTCGTTGAAGGCAGTCAGCACTGTTGCCGTGATGAAGAGCGGAATTTCGCCGAGACTCTTCAACACCGGCTCAATCCACCAGGCCTGCAAACCGCCATGGATGACGAGCCCGGCCAGGAAAAACCCCACCAACAGTGAGGGCTTCAGATCGAGCGAACTCTGGTGGTGCCTCGTGGCCTGATGGAAGGCCAGGAAGAACAAGAACACCCCGATAAACAAAGCCGGGTGATGGGCGAAATAGACGATCGCCGCCACAAACAACACTTGCACAGTGGTGATCCAGTAAGGGATCGGCCGCGTGTTATCACCCCGGTCATCACCGCGTAAATCCAGGCGCGTTTGCTCCAGCCCGGCAAACTCCCGTCTAAACACCAGATAGTAGCCGATCGTTGAAAGCGTGATGCCAGTCGCCGCCTTCCACCCAAAATGAACCAGCATGTGGATCAGATCCCAGTTCCATGGTCCCGCGACCATCAACACGGGAGGCGCGGCAAAATGCGTGAGCGTTCCCCCCACGGAAATATTGACGAACAAAAGTCCCAGCGTCGCATAGGCAAACCGGGGCGACGGCTTCAAAGCGTAAAATTGCCGCGCGAGCAGCAGCGCCGAAATCGTCATCGCGGCAGGCTCGGTGATGAAGGACCCCAAGAGCGGCCCCAGAATCAGGATCGCGAGCCACCACGCCGCGACCGAGCCACGCCCGATCATCGCCACCGCGCGCAGTCCCTGCTCGGCGAGACGAAGCACCGGTCGCGTCGACGCAATCGCCATGATCACGACCACGAACATGGGCTCCGTGAAATTCACCCGATTGCCGATATAATCGACTACCACCGGCCAGCCCTTGAACGCAGTCACCGCCGCAGCCAGGGCGATTACCCAAATGCCGAAGACGGCTTCGACTTCACCGAAAAAATGAAGAACCTGTCCCTTGAAGCTTACCGCTTCATCACCCGGCGCGAGACGCGCTCGATGCGCTTTCTCGATCTCGTGCGCACGATGCCGGAATTTGCCCGCCACAAACGTGTGAACAATCGCCAGTAAAAATATCAGGGTGGCCGCTACATTAAGCGGCTCAGCTTGCGCGCGCGAAACCAGCACCTGAAGCACGCTCCCATCCACCGCATCCGCGTAAGACGCCAAAGAGCGGGGAATCGTGTTCACGGCTGAGGCGACGATTGGGCCACTCAAGCGATCAGTGCAGGAAGATCCGAGAGTCGTGAGATAAACGCCGAGGCGTTCAATCGAACTTTTTCACGCGCCATATATCGTCCAAAACCTACAAAAAGGTCGACCACTGGCTTCGTCTCCAAGTCGCTCACACCGTCGCCAATCATCA
>JBEVND010000010.1:0-11041 GCA_040508285.1 Rariglobus sp.
GATCTCTATCCCGCTGGCCATTGTAGGGCCTCACCTCGTGTGAGGCCGAGCTGTCTTCCCCCCCGCCCGCCGTCAGCTGCCCGACCCGGGTTCGAGATCACCGGAACGAGCAACGCCGGGCCTACACCATCTATCCGCGTTTCAAGGCTAGGCTCGCCCGAAACGCGTTAACTGACCGATTCACCGCAAACCTACCGGTGTGCCGAGAACTTCGCGCGTGATGATCGCCCTGCGCAGCGAACGTGCGTCGCGCAACTCGCTCAGCAACTCGTGGTCTTCACGCGTGGCGCCTGCGGCTTTCGCCGCCGCCGGCTTGATCCATACCGACTTGGCCTCGCGGCTCGCCTCGGCCCGACGCTCGTTCAACGCGGCGAGTTGGGCGGCCAGCGCATGCTGGCGTTCCAGCACGGCCGACGCCTCGCGCTCGGACTCGATGCGACGATACTCGTTGGCGTTGCGCGTCTCCGCCTGCTCTCGCCGCCAAGCCTGCGTGGGAAGCGCGGGCACGGGCGAGTGCTCCGACGGTTGCAAAGGCGGCGGTGTGCGGGCGCCGCCCTGACGCTCGGCGATCTTGCGGCGTATTTCTTCCTGGATACGACGCGTGTTCTCTTCCTGCTGCATCGCGTCCTCCTCCTCGCGCAACAGTCCGCCGGCGCGCGGCTGGTTGTCCGGTTCGCCATCCCCATCGTAATCGGCGGGCTCGCCGGCTTTGTCCTTCCGGCGTGCGTTCAGCCAGTAGGCAATCGCGCCGGCGATCGCGATGATGAGTTGAAGATGATCTCCGATCCAGTCCATGGCCGGTTACTTCTTGTCGTCCGGATGTGCGATCGACTTCCGCATGGCGGTGTCGGACTGCACGTTTTCCATCTTGTAGTAATCCATCACGCCCAGGCGGCCGGAACGGAAGGCCTCGGCGATCGCCTTCGGCACTTCGGCCTGTGCACGCACGACCTCGGCCTGCATCTCCTGGACGCGGGCTTTCATCTCCTGCTCCACGGCGACGGCGGCCGCACGACGGATTTCCGCCTGCGCCTGCGCGATCGATTTGTTGGCCTCGGCCTGTGCTTCCTGGAGTTTCGCACCGACGTTTTCACCCACGTCCACGTCGGCGATGTCGATGGAGAGAATTTCGAACGCCGAACCCACATCGAGACCGCGCGCGAGCACCGTCTTCGAAATGCTGTCGGGCGACTCGAGCACCACTTTGTAGCTCTCGGAGGAACCGATGGTGGAAACGATACCTTCACCCACGCGGGCGATGATCGTGTCTTCCTTTGCACCGCCGACGAAACGGTCGAGATTGGTGCGCACCGTTACGCGGGCTTTCACCTTCACCTGAATACCGTCCTTGGCGACGCCATCGATGGTCGTGCGGCCGGACTCGGGGTTGGGGCAATCGATGACCTTCGGATCGACGCTCGTGCGCACGGCTTCGACGACGGATTTACCGGAGCCCTTGGTCGCGAGATCGATCGCGCAAGCGCGGTTCCAGCTCAGTTCGATGCCGGCTTTTTGCGCGGCGATCAGCGCCTGAATCGTGGGAACGACATTACCACCTGCGAGGAAGTGCGCCTCGATGTCATCGATGGTGATATCGATGCCAGCCTTTTTGGCGGTGATGCGTGCATCGACCACGAGACCGTAGGGAACTTGACGCAGGCGCATGGCCACCAGCGTGAGAATCCCCACGTAAGCTCCGGCGAGCATGGCACGCAGCCACACGCTGAAGAATGAAAGAACGATGGCGCCGACAATGAGGACGGGCAGACCAATAACGACGATTAGGAACCAGTTATTCATAGAGATTCAGTTTTTTGCACAATCAGACGAAAGTTATCGAGTTCCACGACGCGCAGCGCGTGGCCCTTTGAAATGAAACCTGACCGAGAAAACGCCTCGTAGCGTTTTCCGGCGACCACGACATAGCCCGTGGGAGCGAGTGCGGTGTCGGCCACGCCGTCCTGCCCGATCACCGTGTTGCGTTCGGCCAACACCGGCTGGCTAGCGCCGCCGACCTCCGCGCGTAAAAACAACCGACGCCCGAGCGCGGTTTTGGGCAGGACGCGAAACTCAAACCACAGCGTGAGCGCCGTGAGTGCCAGCGCCGCGAACACCGCGATCCAACCGCCGGTCGAGCCGTAATCCACGAACGCGAGAATCACGCCCACGAGCAGCGCGATGCCCGCCAACACGCCCAAAATGCCGCCCGGCACGACCACCTCGGCCGCGAGGAGAAACAAGCCGATGACAAACAGAGTGATGATCGCGGTCATTCGGCATCCCTTTCCACGACCAACCCAAAATCACTGCGGCGCGTGACGATCACTTTCGCGCCCGCCTCGATTGAACCGACCACCGTGCGCGCCTCGTAGCGACGTCCGTCGATTTCGATTTGTCCCGAGGGCACCAACGCCGACACCACGACACCGCGACGGCCGGCGAGCGTGGGCGACTGACCCGCGCCGGTCGTTTCCGCCTGCGAGTGGGTGTCGATCGCCGCTTGCAGCACCATCCTGTCCCAGAACCAGCCGCGCGGGAGAAACCTCCCGAGCAATACCGCCGTGACCACCGCGACTAGGAGTCCGAGCGCCATGCTGAGTAGCGGGCCGGTGAATACATCGCCGCTGAACTCGATGGGCTCATTGGGCCACAGGTCGGCCATCGACCACACCAGCGCGCCCAACATCATCAGTATACCCGTCAACGCCGCGACGATGATGCCGGGGAAAAACAAAATCTCCACGAAGACCAGCGTCACCCCCAAAGCAAACAGCAGCGCCGGCTCGTGGCCCGAAAGCCCCGCTGCGTAGTGGCCAAAAAATACAATCGCCAGCATCACACCGCCCGCGATGCCGAAAAACCCGAAGCCGGGCGTCTTAAACTCGATGAAAATCGCCAGCATACCGAGGCCCATGAGAATCGGCGCAAGCGCATTGAGATACTGCGCGAGTTCCTCCGACCATGTGACCTCAAGCCGTTGCACCGCAAAATTTCCCGCGCCGAATTTCTTGGTGAGCAGCTCGTCGACATCCTTGGCAATGCCGGCCGCGAGCAGCGGCTGCGGCGGTTCGCCGTAGGTCTTGCTCGCCTCGGTCGCGGTAAGTGAGAGCAACTCGCCCTTGGGCTTCAAAACCTCGTCGCCGATTTTGAGCTCTGCGTCGGCATCGATCATCGCCGAGATCACCGCGCCGCGATGATGGCCTTTGCCCTCGGAGATCGCCCGCACGCGCGCCTTCAGGTAGCTCACGATTTTCTGCTTCATCGTGACGTCCACGTCTTTGCCGCCTCCCGTAACCGGCGCGGCGGCACCGATCACGCCATCGGGCGCGAACCAGATTTCATCGGTCGTCGCGGAGATGAACGCACCGGCGGAGATCGCCTCTTTGTTCACGAAGGTGAGCGTCTCGCCTTCAAATTTCCCCAACGCCTCCATGATGTCGAAGGTGACGTCGAGGCGGCCGCCCGGCGTTTCCATGTCGAGCACGACAACGTCGGCCTTTTTCTCGATCGCTTCCTTCATACCGCGGCGCAGCACGTAGAGGATCGGCTTGTCGATGGCTTCGCGCACGGGAATCACCACGACGGATTTCACCGTTTTTACCTTCTCCACGGTCGCCTCCGGCACGGCCGGCTCCTGCGCCAGAATCAGAATCGGGAGCATGATGGCGGCGAGGAGGGCAGTTAAAACGCGCGTCATAAGGCGGCACCTTAAAGTCCGTGCGTTTGATTGTGCAAGCATCGCGGACCATCAGCGCGTTATAAAAACACGTCAGAGTTTCCACAGAATCCTTTTGCCTGTGTGATTCGCGCCCGCGAAAACAGCACGCTCATGGAAAAGGTGCCTTATCTCGGAAAAACGCTCACCCGCTGGCAGGTCGGAAATTCGACCTTCCTCGCACTGCCCGAACAGGGCGCGCGGTTGATGAACTGGCATCTCTCGCTTGGCGACAGCTCGGTGCGCGACATCCTCTACTGGCCCGAGGACGCCAACTTCGACGAGTTCCACAAAGTCCGCGGCGGCAACCCGATCTTGTTTCCCTTCAGCGCCCGCACCTTCGACGCCGGCGAAATCGGTTACTGGCGCGACCCCGCGGGTGTGCGTCGTCCGATGCCGATGCACGGCTTCGCACGTCAAGGTGAGTTCAAAGTCACGCGCCTCGACGCACGCGGTTTCACCGTCGTGCTCGTCCCAAGTGAAGAAGCGAAGCAGGCCTATTCGTTTAACTACGAGTTCAGCGTCGCGTATCGCTTCTCCGAGCTCGGCCTCGCCTGCGAACTCACGCTTCGCAATCTCGACACGCAGCCGATCCCCTGGAGCGCGGGTCATCACTTTTATTTCACCATGCCGTGGGCCGAGGGCCTTACGCGCGGCGATTACACGATCCGCATCCCCGCCACGCGCACCCAGCGTCAGGACCCGACGGGAAAACTTATCCCCGGCCCCGCGCTCAAAACCGAGGAGCGCCTCGATAACCCCGCGCTCGTGGACACGTTTCACCTCGGCCTCAAATCCAACGCGGTTTCCTTCGGCCCGACCAACGGCGCGGGCCAGGTCACCGTGCGCAATGGCACCGCCGCCGTGCCGCCGCCCGAAGCCACGTTTGTCACCTGGTCGATGGTGCCGGAATCGCCGTTCTATTGCGTCGAGCCGTGGATGGGGCCGCCCAATGCGCCCGAAACCAAAATCGGTCTCCACTGGGTGCAACCCGGTCAGGCCCAGAGCTTCATCGTCGAGATCGCGGTAAAATAAAAACTGCGTGCCTCGCTGGCGCTAAGTGCTTCGCCGGTTAACCTCACGCGTCGGCCCGCTCCTTCACCATGTCATCCACGCTTCTCACTCTCGCCTTCATCGAAGGTCTCGGTGGCGGAGAAATGATCCTCATTTTCTTCATCATCCTGATTCTCTTCGGCGGCAAACGCCTGCCTGAACTCGCCCGCGGTCTCGGAAAATCCGTGCGCGAATTCAAAAAAGCCACTTCCGGCGTGGAAGACGAAATCAAGCGCGCCATGGAAGAGCCCGCCCCGCCGCGCCCCGTGCGCAAAACTCCACTCTACACTGCGCCGACCGAGACCATCGAGCCGATCACCACGATTGATTCGCTGGAAGCTCCCCTCGCCGCTCCCGTCATCCCGCCCAAACCGCAGGATGATCCCGGGGCCACGCCGCCGCCGTCCGATAAACCCGCGGCTTGATCCGCACTGCGCGCCGTTCGCTCCGAACGACGCGCCTAGTAACTGACGCGCGACGCCCAACACGCCGGCGCGGCCGTTGCCCCTGTTAACTCATGGCCTTTCCTTCTTCGCCCGCCGCACGCACGCCCACGTCCGAGCGCGGCATCCTCTTCACGTTGGCCGGTGTGCAATTCACGCACATCATGGATTTCATGATCATGATGCCGCTCGGTGCCGGCCTTATGCGCGTGTTCGACATCTCGCCCACGCAGTTCAGCTACCTCGTAGCCACTTACGGACTCGCCGCGGCGATCACCGGTTTTGCCGGCGGGTTCTTCATCGACCGTCTCGACCGCAAACGCGCGTTGCTCTGGCTCTACGCAGGCTTTGGCCTCGCCACGCTCGCGTGTGCGCTCGCACCGACTTTTCACTGGTTGCTCGCCGCGCGTCTCGCGGCCGGCGCGTTTGGTGGTGTCGCCGGCTCCATCGTGATGGCGATCGTGAGCGACGTCATTCCACCCGAACGCCGCGGACGCGGCATGGCCGTGGTCATGTCGGCTTTCCCGCTCGCGTCGGTCATTGGCATCCCGACCGGCCTGATCCTCGTCGACATGTTCGAATGGCACGCGCCCTTCATCATGCTCGCGGTGCTCAGCGTGCCGATCTGGTTCGTCGCGCTGCGATTCCTGCCCGCGCTACCGCCCTCGCCGGTTAAAAATCACCCCGTTCGCCAGATGTGGGAGATCATGACTCACACCGTGCACCTGCGTGGTTTCTTGCTCACGGCTTCGTTGGTGTTCGCCGGCGCGTCGGTCGTGCCGTTCATGTCGCCGTCGCTGGTCGCCAACACCGGCCTGACCGAGTCGCAGCTCAAGTTCGTCTATCTCTTCGGCGGAGCGGCTACATTTATCACCACGAATTTTTTCGGCCGTCTCGCCGATCGCCACGACAAGCTTCACGTGCTCGCCGGTGTCACGATTTTCTCCATCGCGACCGCCATCGTCGTCACGCACCTCGGTCCCACGCCGATCTGGATTACGTTGATCATCACAACAGTGTTTTTCGTGACGATGGCCGGTCGTTTCACGCCCACGATGGCCATGATCAGCAACGCCGTGGAGCAACGTTATCGCGGCGGTTTCATGAGCGTAAACTCCGCCGTGCAACAAGCCGCGGGCGGCCTCGCCAACATCGTCGCCGGCACACTCATCACCCGCGAAGCTGTCAGCGGACGCCTCATCGGTTACCCGCGCGTGGGCTGGATCGCCGTCGGTGCGTTTGTGCTGACGGTGGTGCTCGCATGGCGGTTGCGCGCCGCCGCACCGCACGCCTCGCGGCCGGGGCACACCAGCCCCGTTCCCGTCGTCGCGGAATAATCGTCCGACCGCCTCGGAGTATCCTGCGCCTCCACTCCTTTGCGGTTGCTCGTATCCGCCTTGTGATTAAATTGATGGCACCATGATCGACCTCATCAAAAAAACCCTTCTCGCGGGCGTGGGCGCCGCTGTTGTCACCAAGGAAAAAGTCGAGGAAACGCTCAACGACTACGTGCGTCAGGGCAAAGTGAAGGCGGAAGACGCCAAGATCATCGCCGATAAAATCGCCGAACAAGGCCGCAAGGAATTCGAAGCCGCCAGCTCTTCCCTCGCCGCCAAGATCCAGCAACTCGCCTCCAGCTCCACCGACAAGACCGACCCTCGCGTCGCCGCCCTCGAACAACGCATCCGCGACCTCGAAGCCAAACTCGCCACGCCCCCCACCCGCGCCGGCGAACCGTGAAACCGCTGACGTTCCTCAGCAACGCCGCACGCGCGAAGGACATCTTCGCCGTGCTCGCGAAGCACGGCTTCGCGAATCTACTCACCCAGCTCGATCCACAGGAAGGCCTGTGGAAACGCATCATCCCGCAGCCCTCCGTTCGCCGCACCACGTGGGAACGCGTCCGGCTCGCGCTTGAAGAACTCGGCCCTACGTTCGTCAAAGCCGGCCAGTTAATGAGCATGCGGCCCGACGCCCTCCCGCACGCGCTCATTTTCGAACTTCGTAAACTTCAGAACGCCGTCAGTCCGCTGCCGTTTGAAGAGATGCGCCTCGTGCTCGCCGATGAGCTCGACCACGAGCCGTCCGCGGTCTTCGCCGTGTTTAACGAGACGCCCATCGCCAGCGCGTCGCTTGCCCAGGTTTACTTTGCCACGCTCCACGACGGCCGCGAAGTCGCCGTCAAAGTGCAGCGCCCCAATCTCACGAAAACGGTTCACGCCGACCTTGATTTGCTCTCGTGGTTTGCCGGTCAGCTCCACGCCCGCGTCGAAGGTCTTCAACCCTACGACCTGCCGTCGGTCGTCGAAGAGGTGAAGGAAAACCTCCTGCGCGAACTCGATTTCCGCCACGAGGCGCGCAACCAGCAATATTTCAACGCGCTCAATCCGCACGTCGATCGCGTGTATGCGCCCGCCGTCATCGACGAGTTTTCGGGCGAACGCGTCCTCGTCATGGAGCGCATCGCCGGCGTGCCCGTGAGCACCGCCCGCCTTTCGCCCGCCGAGGCCAAACGCATCGCATCCAACGGCGCCTCGTCGCTCATCCACCAGGTTTTGATCGCGGGTTTTTTCCACGCCGATCCTCACGCCGGCAACGTCCTCGTCACGCCCGACGGACGTCTTTGCTTTCTCGATTGGGGCATGGCCGGCAACCTCACGCGCCGCCTGCGACTCGGCCTCGCCGACTTGTTCATCGCCGCCGTCCAGCAGGACGCCGAGCGCATCGTCCAAATCGCCGCCGACCTGGGCAGCCCCAGCGGACGCGCCGATCTCCGCGCGATGGAACGCGACGTCACGCTCGCCCTGCGCGAAGATTTCAACGGCACCATCGGCCGCGTCCAACTCGGTCGCGCCATGCTGAAGCTCCTCTTCATCTTCGGCCAAAATGGCATCAACATCACGCGCGACTACTCGCTGATGGCCAAAGCCGTGCTCTCGATCGAGGAAGTCGCCCGCACCCTCGATCCCGATTTCGACCTCGGTGCCGAAGCGCGTCCCATTCTCACCGAGCTCCAAAAAGACCGCAACGGCCCGCGCACCATCATCCGCGAAACGCGCACGATGTTTCGTTCGCTGCTGACCGGCGCGCGCGAGTTGCCCACGGAAATTTTCCGCATCATCCGCCGCATCGAACGCGATGACCTCACGATCAAGTTCCAACACCAAGGCTTGGAAGGTCTCGACGATGCCATCGGCTCCGCCAGCAACCGTCTCACACTCGGCGTGATCATCGGCGCGTTGATCATCGGCTCCTCGCTAATCGTCACGACCGGCATCCGACCTTATCTCTTTGGTTACCCTGCGCTCGGCATCATCGGTTACCTGATCTCCGCGCTGCTCGGCCTGTATGTCGTCTGGGACATCGTCCGCCACGGCCGGCACAAGTAACCTTACGCCAAAGCGCGCGGCGCTGGCCACCTGCTCGCAGGCGCTCCGGAGTTTTGAACCCGAGCACGAGCGAGTCCGTGGCCAACCCAAGCCACAAACTCAAAGTTCACTCAATGCGAGTGATCGTGCCCGTGCCCGTCACCGTGCGCAGGCTCGGCCGCCTTTTTCGGTATCGAGGTGACCGGGCCGTCAGGCGTTTCCGGTTTCTTCAGCAACTCCTGCATCGGATTCTTCTTCGAATCCGGTTTGAAGAGCTGGAAACGCTCGTCCACCGGACGACGTGGCCAAAAGTTGTTGGCCGTGTTGGCATCGGCGGTTTCTTCACGCGGATCGACTTCCAATGAAGCCACTTCGCGCGGCGTCATGATGAGCTTCGCCGCCTTTTCATTGTTGATGCGCCAAAGCTCGGCCGGGATCCGCTGCGTCTCCGCGGTGCCGTCGGTGTAGTTGATTTTAAGGATTACCGGCATGACCAGCCCGCCAAGGTTGCTTAGCTCGACGAGATAGAAATTGCGCGCGGTCTTGAGCAGGGCCGGATCGACTTTGTCTTTCTTCAACGCCTCGACCAGTTCGCTGTGTTTCTTGCGTTCACTGGGCAACACCTCGAATTCGTCGCGGCCGCTGTAGAAGTCAGCCAGCTCGGGAAAAGCCTCGACGCGGGTGGGCTGCGGCGCGTTGCGCTCGGCGATCACGCTCTTCGCGAGCTCCTTGTCGTTTTCATCCCGCAATCGGGCCTTCTCGATTTCTGGATCGCGCGTATCCAACGAATAACGACGCACTGCATCGATGCTGATATCGACATGGTCGTTGGTATAAAACCAGCCGCGCCAGAACCAATCTAGATCCATGCCGCTCGCGTCCTCGATCGTGCGGAAGAAATCGGCCGGATACGGACGCTTGAACTTCCAGCGGTTGGCGTAGGTCTTGAAAGCGTGGTCGAACAACTCCCGGCCCAAGACTGTTTCGCGCAAAATGTTAAGCGCCGTAGCGGGCTTCGCGTAGGAGTTCGGCCCACGTTGATCAATCGATTCGACGTTGGTCATGATCGGAACCTGGTTCGGTCCGGTCATGTAAGGCACGATGGCCTTGGGCAGACCGCGCTTGGTCGGATAGTTTTTCTCCCACGCACGCTCCGCGATGAACTGGAGGAAACTGTTGAGCCCTTCATCCATCCAGAACCACTGGCGCTCGTCGGAGTTGACGATCATCGGGAAATAATTGTGCCCGACCTCGTGAATGATGAGCGAGATGAGCCCGTATTTGGTCTCGCGCGAATAAGTGCCGTCTTCCTCGGGGCGCATGCCGTTGAAGCAGATCATCGGATACTCCATGCCGTGGATCGGACCATGCACGGAAATCGCGACGGGATACGGATACGCGAAGGTGTGCCGCGAATACACATCAAGCGTGTGCACCACGGCGTGCGTGGAATACTTCTGCCAAAGCTCGCCCGCCTCGCGTGGATAAAACGACATCGCCATCACCGGACGCCCCGGGACCGCCGTCGCGTGATCGGGCGCGCCCATCGCGTCCCAGATAAACTTACGCGAACTCGCGAAGGCAAAGTCGCGCACGTTCTCGGCTTTAAAAATCCACGTCTTCTGCGGGCCGGCAGCGGCCGCCGTGGTTTTGGTTGCACCATCGGCCTCGTTGGCCGCCGCTTCTTCGGGCGTGATGACAAACACCGGCCTGGGTGACGTCGCCGCTTGCGCCAGCCGTTCGCGTTGCGCCGGAGTGAGCACCGACTCGGGATTCTGCAGCATGCCGGTCGCCGTCACCACGTGATCGGCCGGCGCCGTGATGCGCACGAGGTAATCGCCGAATTCCAAAGCGAATTCGCCGCGACCCAGGTAGTGCTTCACCTGCCACCCCGTCGTGTCGGAATACGCCGCCATGCGGGGAAACCACTGGGCGATTTCGTAGAGGTAGTTCCCATCCTTTTCGAAAAATTCGTAGCCCGTGCGCATCGCCAGCAACCGCGCGTCGCTGATATTGTAAGACCACGCGACCGAGAACGTAAACGTGCCGCCCGGCTTGAGCGATGCCGGCAGATCGACGCGCATCATGGTCTTCACGATGGTGTGCGGCAGCGCGCCGCCGCTCGCATCGGTGACCGAGGCGATTTTCAAATCGCTGCTGTATTTCTCCTCGAACAGCAGTGCCTCGAGCCCGAGGTAGGGAAATTTATCGAACGGATTGCTCCCTGATGTCGCCCGCGCATACGGCGTGGTCAGCCGACTATCGGAGCACTTGTCGAAGACGCTGGCGTCGAGTTGCAGCCATAAATAATCGAGCGTGTCAGGCGAGTGATTCGCGTAGGTGATTTCGCCTTTCCCACGAATCGTGCGCGCGGAGTCGTCGAGCGTGACGTCGATCACGTAGTTTGCGCGTTGCTGCCAGTATTCGTGGCCCGGCGCGCCCGACGCGGTGCGGTAGCCATT
>JBEVND010000034.1:0-3046 GCA_040508285.1 Rariglobus sp.
TGCCAGATCCACTCGCCGACGCGCACATACACGACGATCATCACCAGGTGCACCGGCGCCAACACGTAGTTGAGCGCCTGGAGCAGCGGCTGGTTCATGCGAAACCACAGGCCTATGCCGAGATTGAACAACGTGGTGAAACCCAGAAACGGGAACATCGAAACCGCCGTGCCGACGGCGATCGTCGCGGCTACTTTGTCGGGACTCACGCCCTGCGTGAAGGACGCGAAAATCGGGTCGGTGAAACGACGTTTCCAAAATGACCGGCGAGGCTGGGGCGTGTCGGCCATGGATTACGCGAAAACGTTTTTCGCGCCGATGAGGTAAACGCCAACGCCGAGCGTGGCGAGGAACGCAGGGAAGGGGAGTTTGCCGGGGCGCCGCGTGGAGAAGACTTCGGCGAGTTGATCCGTTTTTTGGATACGGAAAAGCTCGTTGAGAAAATAGGGCGCGATGGCGAGGTTGCCCCATAAGATGGTGGCGACAAACCAGAGCAGGCGGGCGCCGGTGGATTGCTCCTTCCACGCGACCCACACGTAAAACGCGATGAATGCCCAATACGCGTCGAGCAACGTTGCCAGGAACCATGGGTGCGTGAATACCTCGCGCGGAATGTCGAACAGTGCGCAGTGCGAACTTGCCCAGCCGGTCACGGCCAGCATCGAGAGGATGATCAGGATAAAGAGCGCGCGGAGGAATAGGATCATGGTGCGTTGCGTGGTCGGCTGCCGGTTTTGTTCGCGGACGCGCGTGCGGTCACAGCGCGAGGTTGTTGGCGCGCGTGTGCAGGGTCTGCACGACGGAGATATTGCGCATCGCGAAAGCGGCTTCGCAGTAGCTGAGGTAGTAGCGCCACTTGCGGATGAACGTCTCGTTGAAATTCAAATCGATGACGTGATCGCGGCGTTTTTCGAAACTCTCGCGCCAGAGTCGCAGGGTTTTCGCATAGTCGGGACCGAAGTCGTCGATCTGATGGAGAACAAAGCCGCCGGCGCGGGCGAGCTGTTCGTTGACGCGATTGAGCGAGAGCAGCAACGAGCCGGGGAAGATGTGCTTTTGAATAAAGTCCACGTTGCGACGAAGCGCGGCGTAACGGTGGTCGGGGCAGGTAATGAACTGCAGCGCGAGCAATCCGTCGGGCTTGAGACGCGCGGCGAGCGTGTCGCAGTAAACAGGCAGGTAGCGATGGCCCAGAGCCTCCATCATTTCGATCGAGACGATCTTGTCGTAGCTGCCCGCGTGGTCGCGGAAATCCTCGAGGCGCACTTCGATGAGGCTGGTGAGGCCGGCGTCGGCGATGCGGCGCTTGGTGAATTCATACTGCTGTTGTGAAAGGGTAAGTGTGGTGACGTGGCAGCCATACGTCATGGCTGCGTGGATACACCAGCCGCCCCAACCGGTGCCGATCTCGAGCACGCGATCGGACGGAGTAAGGCGAAGCGATTTGCACAGCGCGTCGTTTTTGAGGCGTTGCGCTTCTTCGAGCGGCAGCTGCGGGGCGTGGGACGGCCAGCGCGCGCTCGAATACATCATCGAAGGATCAAGGAAGAGGGAGAAGAACTCGTTGGAGAGGTCGTAGTGCTCGGCGATGTTGCGACGGGCGCTGGCGCGGGAATTCGGCCGAAGCAGGTGGCGGAGGCGATTAACGATCCGCAGCCAGTTGAGCGGGACGTTGCGCCAGGTGCTACGCGAAGAACCGGATAGTGTGGGCGCGTGCTCGATGTTGAGAATAAACCACGAAATCACGCTGGTGAGATCGGGCGTGGTCCAGTCTCCGTCGAGGTAAGCCTCGGCAAACCCGATGTCGCCCGAGAGCACGCATTTGCTAAAGAAGGCAGGGCGCACCACGCGGATATGCGCGGTCGAGGCAACCCCCTCGGGCATCCGGCGGGTCTGCGAATCGACGCGCGAGCCAAACTCTACCACGCCGCCCTCGGGCAATTCGAGCCGCAGGTAGCCGAGATTCATCTCCCGAAACGAGGCGATCACCATGCGACGGCAAAGCGGACCGCACGAGTCGGGCGCGGACGCGTAGGCGGTGGCGGTGTCGAGAACGGGAGAGGTTTCGTCGCTCATAAAGAGGTGGGTTTGGTCGGACGATGGGAAAGCGAGGCGTGGGGACGGTAGAGATCGCGTTGATCGGCGGCGCGGGCGGCTTTGCCAAACCAAGGCACTTTTTTTAGGTATAACCGCAAGGCATGCCAGTGGATGAGCGTGATGATTTTCAGCGTGATGAGGGGATACTTCAGCGTGAACCACGCCAATCGCGCATCCGTGAGCGGGCGGCTCGGGCCGGTCAACGTGCTGGTCAACGTGCGTTCGCCAGCGATGTAATCATCGATCTGCACGGAGAGTTTTTCGCCCGGCGGGCGAAGGCGGAAGTCAAACTCCACATCGACATCGGAAAACGGCGACACGTAAAAGTCCTTGGGCGTGCGCAGGTGAAACGAAGCCAATGGGTGGCCGGGTGACTGCGGAGAACCTGCCTCCGACTGAGTGTCGGGCCCGAGGAAATACGGTTTCATTTCGCGAAACGTATTGGTGACCTCGGCGATCGATGCGACGCAGGTTCCGGTGGAGTCGTAACAGAAGTAAAACGAAACGGGGTTGAACAAGTAGCCGAAGACGCGGGGAAGCGTAACAAGTTCGATGCGAGCGCCAGAGCCAAGGTCGACGCCGCGGGTGGCGAGGAATGCCAGCACGCGCTCCTTAAGCGAAAGACATGGTCGGTCGCCAGCTTGGGAGGCGGATTGATTGCCTGCGTCTATCGGGCGACGGGTGGACGGTATGGATGCGTTATGAATCGGTTCGGCGGTGGGCAGATAATCCTGCTCGCGAAAGGCGTAAAGGTTGCGCCGGTTGACCGAGAAAAAGCGCAGCTTGCGGTGAAGTTGAGGCAACTCGTCCAGATCCACGGCCAGCATGAAAATACGATACGCGAAGCGATGCGCTTTGGGCGAAAAGCGCGCATGCATCACGTTGCATTCGTAGATTCGGGAGTTCATGGCCGGATTGGTGAACAGCCCTACTACGACTGGCGCGAAGA
>JBEVND010000059.1:0-3095 GCA_040508285.1 Rariglobus sp.
TCGGACAATTTGCGCGGAGCCGCGCCCGGAAACAAAACGATAACCCCATCCGCCTCCGGGGTGGACGGCGGATGCGGATCGTGGGGGTCAGGTGCCGCGTTTGTTGCCATACAGTTCGATATGCAGGCGATGAGCATAACGATAACCGCGCGCTTTGCAAAGTTCACCGAGCCAAGCCGCACGTTCGCGCAAACGCTCCAGCGAAATGGCTTCGGGCATCAGCAGAATCTTGTGCCGCGGAATCTCGCGACCGAGCGATCCTAGCAGCGACTCCATCTCCGCAACGTCCTCGGGCGTGGAGACCACAAACTTAAACTGATACGTGTAACCATCGACCCAAGCGCGAATCGCCTCGGGGTTCCACCGCGTCTCATTGTGGCGCTCGCGCCAGGCATCGGGCAGACGTGAATCTGGCGCACTGTTGCCCAGCTTCGGAGAAAGCGACGCGAGATCACACGCGATGCCAGCGGGGGCCACCGTCGCGGCTGTCTCGATGGTGATATGCTGACCGATGCCACGCAGCGCCGACGCGAGATCCCGGATGTTTTTCGCAATCATCGGCTCGCCGCCCGTCAGCACGACATGGCGTGCGGGATGCGACTGCACTTCCGCCACGAGGTCCTCGACCGAGCGGTCCGTGCCCTCGGGTTTCCAAGATGCATACGGCGTGTCGCACCAGTTGCAGCGCAAGTTGCACCCCGACGTGCGGATGAAAACCGACGGCACGCCGGTCAACTCGCCTTCGCCTTGCAGCGAATAAAATGTTTCTGAAATCAACATGCGTGGAAAAGAGCGCGGTCGCGGTCAGTCGCTCAGGCTGTCGCCTCGGGTTTGCGTGGCAACGGCCCGTTACGCTCGTAGTCGGTCGGATCAGGAATCCCTGCGTGGATGAAGGCTTCGCGGCGCTCCACACACGTGCCGCACGTGCCGCAGTGAATCGCACGACCTTTATAGCACGACCAGGTTTTCGCAAAGTCCACGCCGAGCTTCGTGCCCGCGGTCGCGATCTCGGCCTTGTTCATCGCGATAAACGGACGCAGCAGCTGGATGCCCACATAAGTTCCCAAACGCATCGCATCCCCCATCGCGCGCATGAAATCTTCACGACAATCCGGATACACCGCGTGGTCGCCGCCGTGCGCCGCGATGACGAGGCCTTCGGCTCCGGCGCTTTCCGCAAAACCCGTGGCGATGGACAACATCACGGCGTTACGAAACGGCACCACCGTCTGCTTCATGTTCTCGGCCTCGTAGTGCCCGTCGGGAATCGCGCCACCGGTCGTTAGCAAGTCCGAAGCAAACAACCGCTCTACAAAATCCAGTTTCACCACTTCGTGACGCAGATCAAAGTGCGCCGCGTGCGCCGCCGCGAAGGGCAGTTCGCGGTGATTATGTTTCGCGCCGTAGTCGAAACTGATGACTGCGGTCACGACATGGTTGAGCTGCGCCCAATGGAGCGCGGCCACAGAATCCATCCCGCCTGAACACAACACGACGACCTTCATGGGGCCCATCGCGTCAAACTGCGCCCCAAAGTGCAAAGGCAAATCGCCCCGCACCCTTCCCGCAATCGGCTGTATTTCGCGCTTCCGTCCGCCGCCGGTTCACCGTTTCCTCGGCACCCAGTGAACGATTCTTTGCCCGCCTACACGTTGATCGACCAGCCCGGACAGCTGGCGCCGCTGCTTGCCGCCCTCGACCGCGTCGAGGAAGTCGCCCTCGATACCGAGGCGGATAACATGTTCCACTACCGCACCCGCGTGTGCCTGCTCCAGTTTCTCGTGGCCGGGGAGATTTTCCTCGTCGACGTGCTCGCGCCGCTCCCGCTCGCACCGCTTTGGGAAAAACTGGCGACCAAGCACCTGCTCATGCACGGCAGCGATTTCGATCTGCGCCTGCTCGCCGACCTCTGCCAGTTTCGCCCCAAGAGCATCTTCGACACGATGCTCGCCGCGCAATTGCTTAACCGCCAGCGCATCGGCCTCGCCGCCCTGCTCGAACAACACTTTGGCGTCGTCCTCGACAAAGAAGGCCAGAAAGCAAACTGGTCCAAGCGCCCGATCACTCAAAAGCTTCTCGACTACGCCGCGCTCGACGTCTGGCACCTGCCCGCCCTCCGCGACATCCTCGTGCGCGAGCTCGCCCAACTCGACCGCCTCGACTGGCTCGACCAGCAATGCCGCCGCCAGATCGAATCCGGCCTGATCGGGTTTCCCCGCGATGACGACAACGACTGGCGCATTGGCAAATCCGAGCGCCTTCGCGGACGCGGCCTCGGCGCGCTTCACGCCGTCTGGCACTGGCGCGAAGATTGGGCCCGCACGCTCGATGTGCCGCCCTTTAAAGTCTGCAACGGCGACCTGCTGATCAACATCGCCTACGCCGCCGAAGACGGCGAATCGGTCGAAGGCATTATGGCGCAGGTCAACCTCGGCAAACGCCATGATCGCCTCGCGCCCACTCTCGGAGCCGCGCTGCGCCAAGGCATGGGCCGCGACCCCAACACCCTGCCCCGTCGCCGCCGCTCTGACCTCGCCCCGCTCTCACCCGCCGAGATCGCGCTCGGCGATCGCATCAAAGCCGACCGTGACCGTATCGCGACCGGCTTGGGACTTGAATCCACGTTGATTGCCAACCGATCGCAACTCGCCCTGATCGCCCGCGATCCCGCCAAGCTCGATGACATTCTGCTCCCCTGGCAGGCAGACCTTCTGCGCAATGAACCGTCGTTGAAGGTGATCTAAAAACTTCATGGGTTTCCCATTTTCCTGCGCTTGCCAAACACCTCCCTGCCTTACACGGTTTTCTATTCCCCATGAAAAAGACCATTCTTACCCTCGCGATCTGCGCCGTGGCTGCCTCCCTTTTCTCCGGATGCTCCACCCAAAAAACTCGCACCGGCCGTAACAATAGCTTCCTCGGCGGCCTGTTCACCTACGACACCGGTAGCTACGCACCGGTTCGCAACACCACTCTCACCGCCGACGCCACGCAGTTCCTTGGCCGCGTCAATCCGTCTGGCACCCAAGTGTCTGCTCTCTGGGGCACTTTGACGATCCATGATTACTGAAGTCCCCTCACGGTAATTTTCCAAC
>JBEVND010000081.1:0-5639 GCA_040508285.1 Rariglobus sp.
TCAACGTGCGTTCGGCGGGGCATTATCAGCTGGCTCCGGGAGAGCGAAGACCACGTGGGCCCGGAGAGTTTTTGCAGGTGTTCTGGTCGGTCTCGGGTTCAGGCAGTTTCAAAGTGGGCCGATCGCTCGTCCCAGTGCGTGGCAAAATGATCTTTTACTACGCGGCGGGCGAACCGCACGAGTTGGAGGCTGGCGTGGATGGTTGGGATTATCGCTGGCTCACATTCGACGGCGAACGCTACACACGTATCGCCCGCGATTACGGACTGGCGCGCGCACAAACCGCCGGGGTCTGCCCATCGGGCGTGTTTGACCGGCTTTACGAGGCGTTGCGCGATCCCACTCCGGAAGGCGAGTTGCGCGCGTCGGCTTTGGGTTATGAAATCCTGTTACGCGCAGGCGCTCCGCGCATGGACGTTGCGACCTCCGGCGAACGTGATGTGGCGGAAGCGGCGCGCGAATGGCTCGACACGCACTTCGCCGATGCACGCCTCAATGTCGCCGGTCTTGCCGAGAAACTGGGGGTGCACCGCGCATCTTTGCACCGGATGTTCACTCGCCGTCACGGCGTGCCGCCCGTGCAATACCTCGGACGCCTCCGCCTGCGCCTCGCCTTGGAATTGTTGACGACCACCGTGTTGCCGGTCGCAGATGTCGCCGTGCGCTGCGGGCTGCCCGACGTGGCGCACTTCTCAAAAATCGTGTCGCGCCACACCGGCTTTTCACCGCGCGGTTACCGGCAACGCAATGGACGCGGCGGCGCCGCTTACTTGGCTGCGGGCGACGCGACGACCGGCAACGGCGTCGCGAAGTCGCCCTCCATATCGTAAGGGAGCTGCCACACGCGACTGCCGTCGGTGTTCGAGAAATACAGGCGCGACGGCGTCAGCGTGTTCGGGTTTCCATCGGCCCAAAAAGCCGCGAAATCCGGATGCGCATTCAGCGGGCGGCGTGCGTAACTGTGATTAAATTCGCTGCCCGCCGTGAGCACGCGTTCGCGTTTCCACGTGCGGCCTTCGTCGTGGCTGGTCCACGTCTCCATCTCGCCGCCGGTGCCCCACTTCTGAGGACCGATCGCGGTCGGTCCGATGATGCGCCACTCCGAGCCTTCAACGTAAAGGCTGCCCATGTCGTAGTTGTGATCGGATACAGCGACGACGTGACGCGCCCACTTCTCACCCTTCCAGTGCAGCACCGTCCACTCGCGTGGATCTCCCGCAGGACCGGGTTCGCCCGCGCGGCTCACGATGCAAAGCAGGATGGGATTTCCGCGTGGATCGAAGTTGAGATCACACGAATACATGAACTTCCCCTCGGCCTGCAGATCGAGGACGAGCGCAGCGTTGTCGCGATCGCTCAGCGGCAGATCGAGCGCCTTGCCGGCGGCGTTGGTCCACGTTTTTCCGCCGTCGGTCGTCTGCGTGTAATAGAGATTGGTGCGGCGATCCACATGGCTCTCCGGGTGGTAATTAAAGAACGTGGCGTATTTGGTGACGCCGTTGCCCGACCAACGTCCGCTCGTCTGGTAATGTCCGCCGAACGCAGCCAGCGCATGATCTTCGCTCCACACACGACCGTCCGCACTTGTCTTCCAAAAGAGGCGGCGTTCGGGGCCGTAGTCGGTGCCTTTGAAATACTTCGTGAAGAGCATGAAGAAGCCCTTGTCGCCAACGCCCGTCCACGGCTGAGGATAAGTGAACTCCGTCAACGAAACCTGCTCAAACGCGGCGATATCGTAAGGCTTCGTGCTGCGAAAAATGATGCCCGGGCGACGTGTGCCCCGGCCGCTTTTGAACACCCAGATATAGCCTGCCTCGTCGATTTGCAGCGATGCGTTATCATGCGGATCGTCCACCGAGGGATCGGCATAGAGCGCGACCGGGCGCGGCACTTCGTGGCGCGTGTGATCGTAATACGACACGACGATCACGAGCTCACGACGATCCGCCGAAGGCGCGCCGCCGTAGGTGAAAAATGTTTTATTCACCGCGGGCGCATAGACGGCCATCGGATGGTGGTTGGCCGTGTAGGTGCCGAGACCGCCGGAATATTTGTCGCCGTGCTCGAACTTAAAACCGAGCGCGAACCAGATGCCGCGATAACCGGCCGCCTGCACAGCGGGAACGATTTCTCCCGTCGCTTCGGCCGAACCGGCCGGGCGCTGTTGCCACCAAGAAAGACCGGCAGCAGTGCTTGCTTCGGCGAGCTTGGAGTCGTGAACAAAAGAAGCGGAGGCAGGAATCGATGACATGGCGAAGAAAAGGAAACGCAGGGGTTTTAGATAACGCGTGAAACGAATCACGTGTCCTATTTCGATCGCAGAATCCGATTTCAGCAAGAGCGAGGGATTGTCTATTCTGATCATTTGGTTTTATGCTGTGATCGCCATGAGCACCGCGCCGCGACTCTCCCTGCACGATTGGTCCAGCCTGCGCACCGAGTTGCTCTGGATCTACGATCATGCGCCCGCCGCCAAAGCGCGCCACGTGACCGCAGATCACCGGCAGAGCAACTGGGCCTGGTATCTGCGTCGCGGTGAAGTGCGCATCACGACCCGCCACGGTCCGCTCACCGCGCGCGCCGGCCAATGGCTTTTTCTACCCAACGAACGACACCCGCAGGATTTCTCTGACGACGCCTCGCTGATCTCGATCAACTTCCGCTGCCAATGGCCCGCCGGCGACCCGCTCTTCGGTTCGTCCAGGGGCTCCGTTCTCGACGGCACTGCGCATCCGCGTCTCGAGCAAACCGCGAAGCGCCTGGAGAAACTGGTGCTTCGCCACTTCCCGGTGCAGCACTACATCTACGCTCAACAGTTCGCGGACTACTCGCTTTTTTTGCGATTTCAGCGGGCCTTCTTCGAATGGCTTGAAGCCTGGTTCGACACGCGGATCGCGATTGGGGACATTCCGTCGCGCAATCAAGTCGATGCACGGCTCCTGCGCTCGCTCCACTTGTTGGACGAAGCTCCACTGGAACCCGGCCTCCCGCAGACAGCGCTGCAAACCGTCGCTGGCGTGAGTCGCGTGCAGCTCAACCGACTTTTCCGCACGCAGCTCAAACTTACGCCACTCCAATATTGGGAACGCCGCCGACTGGAGTCGGCCCGCCTCTTCCTTGAGACGAGTGACCTGCCGCTCAAAGAACTGGCCGCCCGCCTCGGCTTTCGCAGCGACTCGCATTTCACCGTGTGGTTCAAACGCCACGCCGGCTCCAGCCCGGGACGTTATCGCGAGCAACCGGTTCAACGATGAGTTTTAAGCCCGCGCTTTTTTGCGCGCAGGGCGGACGTTAAGTCGTTCCTTGCCAACCGGGATTTTCAGCGGGGCAATTTAGCTGTCTTTTAAAGGCAACAAAACCCCTGCGATGTGCTCTATTAGTGACGTATGACCCCCGTAACCCCGGAAACTATCGGCGCGAAGGTGATCCTTCGCGGTATCCATCTCGACCTGACGGAAGCCATGAAGGTCGTGATTAACGAAAAAGCCGGGCGACTCCTGCGCCATGAACCGCGTATCGATCGCATCCGCATCGACGTAGAACTCGATAAAACCAAGACGTCCAAGGACCACTTCATCGCCAAAGGACACATCGAAATTAGCGGCCCCGACCTCGTTGCTTCTGTCGACAGCGACGACGCCTACAAGTCCGTCGATCTGCTGGTCGACAAACTCGACGGCCTGCTCCGCAAGCGTCACAGCGAACAGAAGGAAAAGCGCGCCCACCCGCATCCGGTGGATCTTGATGTGCCGTTGCCCAAGACGCTCTGACCCACGTCTGACGCCTCTCGGTAAACTGCTCCTCATTTCTAGGCCCCAGTCTTCACCGACTGGGGTTTTTTACTGTCGCCGCATAGCTTAAACAATTCACTCGGCAACGTTCTGCCGATCCGTTTGCTCTTCGGCGTGCGTCCACTTCGTATCCTTTTTGTCACCCCTGAGGTCGAACCGTTTGTAAAAGTTGGGGGGCTCGCCGACATGACTGGCGCGCTGCCGAAAGAACTGGCCGCGCTCGGTCACGATGTGCGCATCGTGTGCCCTGCCTACGGCTCCGTGAAAGTCCACGGACCGCGCACCGCCCGCCCTGAACCGCTCGGCGTGGATGTTGGCTCCGAGGCGCACTGGGCCCGCACGTGGGAAACGACGCTCCCCGGCACGCAAGTGCCCGTGTATTTGCTGGAGCACGACGGTTTCTTCGCCCGTCCCGATGTTTATGCCAGCTCCGGCGGCTCGCACACCGACAACGATCTCCGCTTCGCCTTTCTGTCGCGTGGTGCCCTCGCCCTCTGCCAGCAACTCGACTGGATTCCCGACGTCGTCCACGGCCACGATTGGACCACGGGTTTGTTGCCCGTCTATCTCAACACCACGCTCAAAGATACGCCGCTCGGACGCATCGCATCGGTGTTCACCATCCATAATCTCGAACACCAAGGCTACGCCGACCGCCGCGTGCTGGACTTCGCCCGCCTGCCACTTTCCGAGTTCCGTCCCGACAGCGTCGAGTCCACCGGCGCAGTCAACATGCTCAAAGCCGGCCTCTATCATTCGACGAAGCTCACCACGGTCAGCCCGACTTACGCCGAGGAAATCAAAACGCCCGCCGGCGGCTGGGGCCTCGACGGCGTGTTGCGTTTCCGCGCCGGCGACCTGCTCGGCATTCTAAACGGCATCGACACCACCGCCTGGAATCCGGCAACCGACAAGTATTTGCCCGCCCACTACACGGCGGTCGCGCTCTCTGGAAAAGCGGCCTGCAAAAAAGCCCTGCAAGCCCGCCTCGGCCTCACGCAGGATCCACACATCGCGGTCTTCGGCGTCGTCGCGCGTTTCGCCTCACAAAAGGGCCTCGATCTCCTCGCCGAGGCGTTGCCGCACATCGCGAGCCGCATGCACGTTCAGTTCGCGATTCTCGGCTCGGGCGATCCCGGCCTCGAGCACTCCTTCCGCTGGATCGCCGGCCGGTTCCCCGGCAAGGTCGGCGTTTATGTCGGCTACGACAACGAGCTCTCGCACCTCATCCAGGCCGGCAGCGATTGCTTCGTGATGCCGAGCCGCAGTGAACCGTGCGGCCTCACGCAAATGTATGCGATGCGCTACGGGACCGTGCCTCTCGCCCGCGCGACCGGCGGTCTCATCGATACCATCGAACAATACGCCGAGGGCAAAGGCACCGGCACGGGCTTCCTGTTCACCGACGCCACCGCGCCTGCTCTCTACAACACCGTGGGCTGGGCTTGCGCGACCTACTACGACCGGCCAGCCGAGTTCGCCCGTCTTCGCCAAAACGGCATGGCGAAAGACTTCAGCTGGAAATCCAACGCCAAACACTACGTCGACGTTTACCGCTGGGCCGTAGAACAGCGCACCGGCGAAAAAACGACGTGAGCAGGAAACGCCGACCCGGTCCGGCATCCGAGACCCATACGGTTTTGCGGCTGCATGCCGTCGGGCTGGTCTTGTTCATTTCGGGATTTCTTGGCGTTCTCTCATTTCTGCTGCTGGGGATTTCGAGAAATCTGCCGCTGGCCCTGGGCGTTCACGCGACCGTGACGGCTTTATGTGTTGCCGGTTGCATGTGGAAATACGGCGGTGCCACCGCCTGGGCTCGCGAGAGCCGAAAGGGGATGACCCTGTCCA
>JBEVND010000095.1:0-5832 GCA_040508285.1 Rariglobus sp.
CAACGCCAGAACCGCCGACTCCACCCGCGCCAACCCAGCCGCCACCTACGACGCCCATCCCAACTCCGGTTCCCGGTATCCCCGGCCCGAAGCCCGAACCCGAGCCTCAGCCCAGCGGCCCGGCGGTAACACCGGAAATTCCGACCGCGGCCGATATTCCAATGTATGATTTGTGGGTGAGCCGTTTGCGCGATCGTCCGCGTCCGCAGCGCGCCAACGAGTTCCTGCCCGACATCAAAAAGATCTTCGCCGCCGAGGGCGTTCCCGCCGAGCTCGCCTGGCTCGCCGAGACCGAGTCGTCGTTCAATCCCCGCGCCCGCAGTCCCGTCGGCGCCCGCGGCTTGTTTCAATTCATGCCAATTACAGCCAAGGCTCAGGGCCTCAGCTTATGGCCGATCGACGAACGCACCGACCCGCAGAAAAGCGCTCGCGCCGCCGCCGCGTTGCTGCGCCGCCTCCATGGTTTGTTCGATTCGTGGCCGCTCGCCCTCGCCGCTTACAACGCCGGTGAGGGCCGCGTTCGTCGCACGCTCAAGGCGCAGGACGCCAAGACGTTCGCCGGCATCGCGGATGCGTTGCCTACCGAGACGCGCCTCTACGTGCCCAAAGTCCTTGCCACTCTCGCCGTGCGCGAAGGCATCGCGCCGGCATCGCTGGCCGCACCGACGGTTCGTTAGCTCTTCTCTGCCACGGCGAGTTGTCCGCAACCCGCGCCAATATCGATACCGCGACGCTGGCGCACCGTGCTGGGCAAACCGTAACCGGCGAGGATTGCCTGAAAGCCCTTGGCCGCCGGGTTCTGGCTGGGCGCACCGGCGTATCCGGAAGTTGGATTCAGCGGAATGAGATTCACCTGCGCCTGCATGCCTTGCAGCAGCGCGCCCACCGCGTGCGCCTGGTCGGGGCCGTCGTTTTTGCCTTCGATCAGCGTCCACTCGAAGAAGATGCGGCGGTCCATCGTCTTCGTGTAATACCAGCAGGCGTCCATCAACGCATCGAGCGTCCACTTGCGCGCGGCCGGCACGAGCGCGGCGCGTTCAGCCTGCGTGGCACCGTGCAGCGACACCGCGAGGTGCATCGGGCGTTTCTCGTCCGTCATGCGGATGATGCCTGGCACGACGCCGACCGTGGAAAGCGTGATCTTTTTCGCTCCGAGCGACATGCCCGTGCCGTCGCAGAGAATGTCCACGGCCTTCATGACCGCGTCGTAGTTGTGCAACGGCTCGCCCATGCCCATCAGCACGATGTTGCGCAGGCGTTCGTGGCGATGATGCGGCGACTCGTGGTCCGCCTCGGAGAGCGCCG
Source organism: Rariglobus sp. (assembly GCA_040508285.1). Lineage (GTDB taxonomy): Bacteria > Verrucomicrobiota > Verrucomicrobiia > Opitutales > Opitutaceae > Rariglobus. Next base: position 1,306 of record JBEVND010000095.1, read on the forward strand.
GCGCGTCGTCCGCGGTGTGACGCAACACACGGTCCACATGCACGGCTTGTGCGACGATTTCACCGGCCGTCAGGTGGCGCGTGTAACCCATCTGGCCCGTGGCGCAAAACACGCAGCCCATAGCGCAACCCACCTGCGAACTGATGCAGGCCGTGGTGCGGCCCTTGTAGCGCATCAACACCGTTTCGATGCGGTGCGCATCGGTTAACCCGAGCAAATACTTGCGGGTAAATCCATCGCTCGAATGCGTTTCGCGTGAGATCGCGAGGTGGCCGAGCGTGGTTTCCGCCTCGAGCTTGGCGCGCACACGCACCGGCAGGTCATGCATTTGCGCAAACTCGCCGATGCCGTCGAGATAGAGATATTTCCACAACCTTACTGCGTGCACCGCGCTCATTTCCCAGCCTGTCACCAGCGCGACCAGTTCGGTGCGGGTGAGTCCATAGAGATTGATGAGCGGCGAAGACATGCGGGTCGTAAAACAAAGACGAAAAACGAAAGCCGGCGTTTTTCAATCTTCGTGCACGTGCCGGATACAATCGGGATTGCCCGTAATGCTTTGATGGAGACAAACTGCAGGCATCGTGCAGAGCGCCCACCGTTGTCCATGACCTCCGCCGGATCCACCTCTCCGTGGCCTGGTAGTCTGCCGATTGCGACGAACGACATGTTCGCGATGGTCGCCGAGCACACCCACAACGCGGCGATCATCACCGATCCCCAATATCGGATTTTGTGGGCCAACGAATCGTTCACCCGCATCACCGGTTACACGCTCAACGAGGCGCGCGGTCGCAGCCCGGAGGAGTTTTTACGCGCGCCCGACAGCGATCCGGTTCGCGGTGCGGATATCCGCCTCGCGATCAATGAAGGCCGCCGCTTTCAGGCCACCCTGCGCAACCGTCGCAAAGACGGCGTCTTGTATTGGGTCCGCCTCGAGGGCCAACCGGTGCGCGATACCGCCGGCCAAGTCGTCGCGTTTCTCACCGTCGGCACCGATGTGACCAGTCAGGTCGAGCGCGAGAGCGAGCTCGAGCGCAACGAAGCGATTTTTAACGAAGCTCAACGCATCGCCCGCATCGGCAGTTGGGATTACGATCTCATCACGCACCGCCAGCAATGGAGCGCCGAGACGTTTCGCATCCACGGCCTGCCTCGTGGCGAGGCACCGCCCGCGATGGCCGGGATCGCCGCGTTCATCGAGGAGCACCAGCCGATCATGGAGGCCGCCTTTACGCAGTGTTGCCTCATGGGCGTGCCCTACGATGTCGAGCTCCAGTTGCGGACCTCCGAAGGCGGAGCGCGTTGGGTGCGTTGCCTGGGTCGCGCCTACACGCACGAGGGACGCGTTGTCCGTGTCGCCGGCACCATTCAGGACGTCGATGATCGCAAGCGCACCGACTTGGAAATCTCCCGTCTCGCCGAGCGCATGACGCTCGCCGCCAAGTTCGCCGGCATCGGCATCTGGGAATACAATCACGCCACCGGTGAACTCATCTGGGACGACGCGATGCTCGCCCTTCACGGGATTCGCCGTGACGTGTTCACCGGCGACTTCTCAATCTGGGATCTCGTTATGTTGCCCAATGATCGCTCCGCCACCGAGCAGATCACCCACGCGTTTAACGAAGGCCGCGGCGAATTCGACATCGAGTATCGCATCCTCACGCCCACGGACGAGATCCGCTACATACGCAACTGCGGCCGCATCGTGCGCGACAGCTCCGGCCAGATCATTCGTTCCTACGGCGTCAATTACGACATCACCCGCGAACGCGTGAACATGATCGCGCTGCTGGAGTCCGACGACAGCTTGCGCGCGGCCAACGCCTCGCTCCAGGCCAAGATCGAGGAAACCAGCCGCCTCGCCCAGGCGGCCGCCGCCGCCAACCAGGCAAAGAGCGCGTTTCTCGCCACCATCAGCCACGAGATCCGCACGCCTCTCAATGGCGTGATCGGCATGACCAACATCCTCGCAGGCACCCGGCTCGACGCCGAACAACGCGAGTATCTGCAGACCATCAAACTCTCCGGCGAGTCCCTGCTCACGCTCATCAACGACACACTCGACTACTCCAAGATCGAGGCCGGTCGCGTGGAGCTCGAGCGCCAGCCGTTCGACCTGCTCGCCTGCGTGCGCGAGGCCCTCGATCTCGTCGAGCCGCACGCCCGCCAGAAGAATCTCACGCTCGCCCACCTCTTCGCCGCCGACACGCCACGCATGGTTGAGGGCGATGCATCGCGCCTCCGCCAGATCCTCGTCAACCTCCTCGGCAACGCCATCAAGTTCACTGACCATGGCGGCGTCTTGCTCGAAGTCCGCGTCGATTCCATTGAAGCCGACGAAGCTCACATCACGTTTAGCGTGAGCGACACCGGCATCGGCATTCCGAAGGACAAACAATCGCGGCTCTTCGAACACTTTTTCCAAGTCGATGCGTCGATCACCCGCAGCCACGGCGGCACCGGCCTCGGCCTGGCGATCAGCCTCCGCCTGGCCGAGTTGATGAACGGCACCATCTCGGTCGAAAGCGAACCGGGACGCGGCTCCACCTTTTTCGTCAATATCCGCGCTCCCATCATTCACGAAGACACGCTCCTTCAGCACTCCGCCTGTCTTGCCCGCCTGCGCGGACGCCACGCTTTGATCGTGGCCAACCCGACCGACTTGCTCGGCCTCGTTCACTACGCCAGCCAGGCCGGCTTGGTGGTCGCCACCGCCAACAGCGCCGCCACGGCGCTCTCGCAACTTCGCTCGGGAACTCCCTGCGATCTGATCGTCGCCGACACGACGCTAGCCGACATGGACGGGCTCACGCTCGCGCGCTCGCTCCAGAAACAATCGCTCCCCGCCGTCCCATTGCTTGCCTCTTCCCGCCTCGGCACGCTTAACGATCTCACCGCACCACGCTACCACCAGATGATGGCGATTCTTGTCCCCGCCTCCCTGCCCTCCCGGGCTCCGTTCGATCCCGAAGCCCAGGCAAAACTAGGCGACACCATGCCGCTCTCCATCCTCATGGCCGAGGACAACACCGTAAACCAACGCGTTGCCCAGCTCACGCTTCGCCGCATGGGCTACGAAATCGAAATCGTTTCCGACGGCGCCGAGGCCCTCGGCGCGCTCCAACGCCGCACCTTCGACGTCGTCCTCATGGATGTGCAGATGCCCGGCATGGATGGACTCGAGGCCACCCGCCGTATCCGCAGCCAACCTACACTGGAAACACGCCCGTGGATCATCGCGCTCACCGCCGGCGCGTTCGAAGAAGATCGCCTCAACGCCTTCCGCGCCGGCATGAACGACTTCCTGAGCAAGCCGCTCCGCGTCGAACTGCTCCGCGCCGCCCTCGTCCGCGCCGCCCAGGCCCTGCAAACGCTTTCACCCGAGCGTCCTGCCGCCGAGTTACCGCATTAACTTGAAGCGTTTTGCGCCGAGCGCCGGCCCTCAGACCGTCACGCGCCCGGATTCAATCGTGGTGGTCGCGACTCAGTCGCGAACCCGTTCAACGCAACGAAGCCAGAGCATCCGTGATCGCCACGCTCTGACGTTTGCGATCGAGGAAGTAGTTCACCTCGGTGTAACCCGCGTTTTGCAGCAGCCCGAGCGCCTTGGCATAACCATCCGCCACGCGCTGCGGCACGTGCGCATCCGCCCCGAGCACGACCGGAATCCCGCGCTCGCGCATCAAGGAAAGTTGCGAGGGCGACGGGTTCATCTCGGGCAGCGCCTTGAACGCGCCGCTCGTGTTGAGCTCCATCGCCACGCCCGTCGCCGCGATGCGATCCAGCGAACGCTCGATGTGCGGACGAACCTTTTCAAAATCCCACTGCGACGGCGCCTCGTTCTTGATCAGATCCGGATGAGCCAGCGTGTCGAACAAGCCTGTCTCGGCCGATTGCGCGAGGTGTTCGTAGTAAAGTTCCTGATACGCCGCCAGGTCTCCGCGGTGAAACAACACGCGATAATCGCGCATCTGATAATGCACCGAACCCAGCACATGGTGCAACGGCACGCGGGCATGCAGTTTCTCCAACCACGGCTCCACGCCAGGATAAAAATCGCTCTCCAAACCCAGGCGCACATCCACGCGGCCCTCAAACGCCTCGCGCGCGCGCGTGATCATGTCGACGTAGGTCTCGAATTGCTCCGGCGCCATCCGCACGTCTTTCGCAAATCCATCCGGCAACGGCGAGTGACACGTGAAGATGATTCCCTTCAACCCGCGCAACTCGGCCATCACTGCGTATTCTTCAGGCTCTCCCACCGCATGTTTGCACAACGGCGTGTGGGAATGGGATTCGTAAAGTAACGGCACTGACATCCCGCCATCGTGAACCATTCGGCGCCGCCTGAGCAGCAAAAAGTTTTAACTTCGTTTCGTCACCGGCAACGCGTCCACCAGCGCCTTCACCGCCGCCGACGCCTTGCCACGTTGCCACACCACCATCAATTCCCACGTGGCATCGCTGTCCTGTAGGGGCCGGAACACCACACCGGGCGCATGCATCGCCCGCGCGTGTGCC
>JBEVND010000116.1:0-5744 GCA_040508285.1 Rariglobus sp.
AGCTGCTTGAGCACTTTGCCGGCTTTGAATTTGACGACGGCGCGCTCAGGAATGACGACCTCAGCCTCAGGCTTGTTCGGGTTACGACCGATACGTGACTTACGGCGCTGCACTTCGAGAACGCCGAAGTTGCGGAGCTCCACATTACGGCCTTCAGCCAAAGCCTTTTGGATGATGTCGAGCGTCAGCTGGACGGTCGCAACGATTTCTTTTTGTGGGAAAGCGGTCTTCTCGTAGATTTCGAGGACGATTTCGCGCTTGGTGAGATTAGAGGACATAGTATGTTATGGGAGGTGGTTTCTATAAGTTATTTTCCAGTCTCAAATTACGTCAACCCTCGGAACTAACTTTTTCGGTAAAAAAAAGTAAAAAATAAAGAGACGTAAGCGATTAAGTCACTCCAGAGAGGCGACTTCTGAGAAAAGGTTCCCCAAGTCATATATTTTACTTTTCCGACAGTTAACCTCGCTCCCTATCAGTTTACAGGACGGGAAGTTGTGAATTCACCTTTTCTTAGCGTTCACCGCGAATTTGCGCCGAAGCGCTATACTTTTCCCGTTTTTCGCACGAACCTTTAGGCTCGTAGCGCCTTTTCTTGTGCGTAGAGCTTACCGTTTTCCGCCGCCATGCCCGATCCCGTTGCCGTCAACTCCATGTTCGCTCGCATTGCCCGTCGTTACGACGTGGCGAATCGCTTATTGAGCGGTGGCGTCGATGTGTGGTGGAGACGTCGATTAACCGCCGCAGTCAAGCGGCAGAACCCGTCCGACGTGCTCGATCTCGCCACCGGTAGCGGCGACGTCGCGTTTACGTTGAGCAAGCATCTGCCGCCCGAAACCGCGATCACCGGCATGGATTTCTGTCAGCCCATGCTCGATGAAGCCGTGATCAAACAGCAGAGCAGCGGTCGGTTTCCGAATGTGACGTTCCGCCAAGGCGACGGCATGGCGCTTCCGTTGGCTGACGCGACGTTCGACGTTGTCACCGTCTCCTTCGGCCTGCGCAACATGGCCGACCGCCATCTTGCACTCAGCGAAATGCGCCGCGTGCTCCGTCCGGGCGGTAAACTGTTCGTCCTCGAATTCTCGCAGCCCTACCGTTGGTTTCGCCCGCTTTACTACTTTTACCTGCGGCGCCTCCTTCCCGGCATCGCCGGGGCCGTCACGGGCGACCGCGGCGCCTACGAATATCTGTGCGGTTCGATCGAACAATATCCCTCGCATGAATCCATGTCCGCCGAGGTGCTGCGCGCTGGATTTTCCTCGGTAAAGGTGAACCGAATGACCTTCGGTTCTGTCGCGCTGCATATCGCTTCTAAGTAAACGAAGCGGCGGCAATTCTGCCGCGTGTCGTAAGTTCGGGTCGAGGCGGTGGCGATCGGATCGTCGCGAATTCACAGAACCCCGCGCCGACAAACCAACAACGGTATTTCACATCGCCTCGCCTACCCTTGGGCTATCAGCGGCACGAACCGCAGGATCCCGCGCGCATGCAAATCCACGCACGCCCTACCAAAACTGAAACGCTCTCGCGCTCAGTTAAACGACTTACCGCAACCGCACGTGCTCTGAGCGTTGGGATTTTTGATCTCGAAGCCTTTGCCGTGCAGGCCGTCGTCAAAGTCGATGAGGGAACCGTCGAGATAAGTCAGGCTCGTCGGGTCGATGATGATTTCAACGCCTTCGCTTTCATAACGCGTATCGTCGGCCTTCGGCTCATCGAACGACATTCCATATTGGAATCCAGAACAGCCGCCCGTCTCCATGAGGACACGCAGCACTTGGTTGGCGGGCAGGTCAGCTCGCATCACGCGGACTTGAGCGGCGGCACGGGGACTAAGCGTAATCATGCGCGAAACCTACCTCTGCGCCGCCTGCTGTCAATGGATGTAGCAGTTCCCGTGCTAGCGCCGATTTCGCCTCTTGCCAGAGCCCGCCGACTCCCCTTCGCTCCCATCCCGTGGCCTCCATCAAACACATCTTCAATGAGCTGCACTACGAGATGACCCGCACCATCGCAGAGGGCGGCATGGGTGTGGTTTACGAAGCCGTTCAACGCGGCGCGGGCGGGTTTACGAAGACCGTGGCGGTGAAGCTCATTCGTGAGGAGTATTCCACCATCTCGGAGTTCCAGAAAAATTTCATCGGTGAGGCGCGTCTCGTCGCCAATTTGATTCATACCAACATCGTCCAGACCTACCACCTCGGCCAGATCGGCGGGCAGTATTTCATGGTCATGGAATTCGTGTCGGGCGTGAACCTTGAACAGCTCCTCGAACGTCACGCCGCTCTCGGCCGATTGATGCCTGTCGATATCGCCGCCTTTATTATTTCACGCATCGCTCGCGGGCTCACTTACGCGCACCAAAAACGCGACACGGAGGGACGTCTGCTGGGCATCGTGCATCGCGACATCGGTCCGAAAAACGTCATGGTTGCCCACGAAGGCGACGTGAAGCTCACCGACTTCGGCATCGCGAAGGCCCTCGACCTCATGTATAACGAGGAAGGCAAAGTCATCGCAGGCAAAGACGAATATCTTTCGCCCGAACAAGCCAGTTACGCCGTCACCGATGCGCGCGCCGACCTGTTCCCACTCGGCATTGTCCTTACCGAGCTGTTGCTGGGTCGCAACGTGTTCCGCGACGCCGACCGGATGGTCTCGCGCCAGAACATCCTCACGATGCCGATTCCGACGTTCTCCAATCTGAGGTCGGAAATCGACCCGAAGCTGGAGCGGATCATCCAAAAGGCGCTCCAACGTGACCGCGAGAAACGCTACCAAAGCGCCTTCGAGATGCTCAACGATCTCGAACTCTATCTCTACAGCGATGGCTACGGCCCAACCAACGAGAAGCTCGGCGCCTACCTCACCGGTATCATGAACGAACCGCTTCCCACCGCCAAAGCCACACCGCCTCCCCTCACCCTTCGCCCGATTTCATGAGCGGCCCAGGCTTTAGCCAAGATCTTCGCCAGCGTCAGAACCAGTCCTTGGTTCTCGCGCCGCAGCTCCGGCATTCACTTAAAATCCTTCAGGTTGCCGCACTCGATCTACGGTCGGTCATCCAAGAAGAGTTACAGAGCAATCCCACGCTCGAAGAGTTGCCCATGGAAGGCGTCAGCCTCGACAAGGAGCAGCAGGACAGCGCCGCCGAAAACAACGAAAACGGCGAGGGCGCGGACAACCGCGAGGAGATGGATTTCTCCAAGGAATACGACATTCTCACCAAGCTCGACGACGACTGGAAAGACTACATGTCCCAAGCGGGCGGTGCCCAGCCCTACACGTCCGAGGACGCGGAACGTCGCCAGCATTTCTTCGACTCACTCGTTAGCGAGACGTCACTCCAGGAGCACCTCATGCGTCAGGCCGAGCTGGCCGATACGCCCGAGGACGTTCTCAAAGCCCTCAACCACCTCGTCGGAAGCCTCGACGATCGCGGCTTCCTTACGCAAAGCGCCAACGACGTCGCCCTTCAGGCCGGTCTCCCGCTAGACGCCGTTCAGGAAGCCGTCCGCCAGCTCAAGACCTTCGAGCCCGCCGGTATCGGCGCGGCCAGCCTCGAAGAATGTCTGCTGCTTCAACTCGCGGTGAAAAGTAAGTCCGACGGACTCGCCGCCCGCATCATCCGCGAACATTTCGCACTGCTCACGCGCCGTCGCATTCCCGAGATCGCCCGCAAGCTCGGTGTTCATACCGACGACGTGCAGGATGCCATTGAGGAAATCGGTGCGCTCGACCCCGCTCCCGGCCGCCGTTTCGCCGAGGACAGCAACCGCGTGGTCGTCCCCGATGTCACCGTCGAAAAAGACGGCGACGAGTGGAAGATTCTCCTCAACAGCGACTACATCCCGAAGCTGCGTATTTCCAGCACCTACAAGGATCTGATCGCCAAAGGATCCCTTTCGAAACAGGAGCGCGATTACCTCCGCGAACGCATTCGCTCGGGCAAATTCCTCATCAACTCCATCGACCAGCGCCAGCAAACGATCGAGCGCATCACCCGCGAAATCATCAAGGTCCAGCTCGAGTTCTTCGAGCAAGGCGTGTCCAAGCTCCGCCCGCTCACCATGACTCAGATCGCCGATGTCGTCGGCGTGCACGAGACCACCGTCAGCCGCGCCATCGCCAACAAATACATCAAGACCCCGCACGGCGTCTTCGATTTCAAGTTCTTCTTCACCCCCGGTTACCAGTCCGACAGCGGGGCCTCCGTGTCCAACACCAGCGTGAAAGACATGATCAACGACCTCATCGAAGGCGAAGATCGCAGCAAGCCCCTTAGCGACCAGGAGATCGTCGTGAAGCTCCAGGAAAAAGGCATCAACATCGCCCGTCGCACCGTCGCCAAATACCGCGAAGAACTCGGCCTGCTCCCGAGCAATCTCCGCCGCGAATACATCTAAATTATCCCCGCTCGCCTCTCTGCGTTCTTCGCTGTCTTGGCGCCGTCGCGTTAAAAACCTGATTCCGATTCTCCGCCGTGAACGCCTCTTGGGATACCCTTAAACTGCTCTCCGATCCCACTCGCCTGCGTCTCCTCGCGCTTATGCTGCGCGAGGAACTTTCCGTCGCCGAGCTCCAGGAAATCCTCGGCATGGCGCAGTCGCGTATTTCTTCGCAACTCGCCCTCCTCCGCCAATCCGACGTCGTGATCGACCGTCGTGATGGCAAAAAAGCCTTCTACTCGCTGCGCCCCGCGCTCGACGCGAAAACCCTCGCGCTGCTCCACGCGGCTTGTGATTCGGTCGCCGAGTTGCCCGAGCTCGCCGAAGACCGAGCCAACCTCGATCGCATCCTCAAAAAACGCCGCGATCACCAAGAGCAGTATTTCAATCTGATCGCCGGCAAGCTGGGCAAAAACTACTGCCCCGGCCGTTCGTGGGAAGCCATCGGACACCTCGCCCTGCGCCTTACTCCCGAGATTGTCATCGCCGACTTGGGCGCCGGCGAAGGCCTGCTTTCCCAGCTCCTTGCCCGCCGCGCCAGCAAGGTGTGGTGCATCGACAATTCGCCGCGCATGATCGAGGTCGGCAGCGAACTCGCCGAGAAAAACGGCCTCGCCAATCTCACCTACAAACTTGGCGACATCGAAAACGTTCCGCTGCCCGACAGGTCCGTCGACCTCGCGATTCTCAGTCAGGCACTGCATCACGCCCAACACCCCGAGAACGCCGTGAAGGAAGCCTTCCGCATCCTCAAGCCCAACGGCCAGATTCTCGTCCTGGACTTGAAAGAGCACACCTTCGAAAAAGCTCACGATCTCTACGCCGACGTGTGGCTCGGTTTCAAAGAAAGCGCGCTCCACGGTTTCCTCAAAAAATCAGGCTTCCAGCAAGTCGAGGTCGCCACCGTCGCACGCGAAGAAAAAGAACCGTGGTTCGAAACCTTGCTCGCGAGCGGTGTCAAACCCGCCCGCTAAGCGACGAGACAAGTCGTAAGCTCAACCCTGCTACGCGTCCGCCGAGATGCACCGGTTCCTTGGCGAGTCACGCACGGCTCGCCCGCCCTCTGCCCAAAAATCGTGCTCAGCGAACCACTTTCGCCCCGTTACTCATTCCGAATTCGCGCAACCTCACTTCGCGGACAACGCCGCTAGCACCTTCGGCCAGATCAACCTGAACGGACGCGTAAATTCCTTCGGACGCTCCGCCATTGCAGCCGTCAACACCTCGGGCGCATACCAGTCCCCGCGCTCGATCTCCGCCGGATGCAGCACAAACGGGCCTTCGCTCTCGAGT
>JBEVND010000121.1:0-10143 GCA_040508285.1 Rariglobus sp.
TTTTAACGCAAAGCGGCGAAGGAGCAAAGGGCGCGAAACGAAGACGACGGTTTTCGTTAGCTGCGGAGGCGTGGGGCTTCGCGTCTTGGCGTGTTGTGTTAAGTTCCGCGGGCGCGGCTCACACGCTGAAATACCATGCGCGGCAGGAGGGCGGGATGACGAAGTGTTCGAGTTGAGCGTCGAAGGTTTCGATCGGGGTTTTCACAACGCCGGCGAGCGGCTTGAGGTCGAGCGCGAGGTGAGGCTGGCGTTTGGACGCGGCGCGCGGATCGGCGGCGCGGGTGATGGCTTCGAGCGGCGCGGCGGTTTCGCTGAGTTTGAAATAGGTGCGGATACGGCGGGCGATCTCGTGGCGCGAAAGCACGTCGGCACCCGCCCAGTGAAAGATACCGCGGGCGTCGTTGCGCTCGAGGAGCTCGACCATGACCTCGGCGAGGTTCTCGGCGGAGCACGGCTGGCGGAATTCGTCGGTGTAGAGCTTGGGCGTCTTGCCGGCGGCCCAGTCGGCGAAGAGGCGTTCGTGCAGGCTGCGTTTGCCGCCGAGGCTGTTGCCGGTGAGGAGCGGCGCGCGGATCGTCATCGCGAATTCCGGAGCGGTGGTCTGGACAAGCCGTTCGCTCTCGGCCTTCTGGCGAGCGTAGAGATTGATCGGTTTTACGGGGCTTTTAACCGTGTAGGCGCTGGTGGTCGCGCCATCGAAAACCTGCTCCGAGGAGAGGTGCACGAGTCGCGCGCTGACATGATGCGCGAGGCGGGCGAGGAGCGCGGGGAGGGCAACGTTGAGCGCTTGGGCGCGGGCGGGGTCGACTTCGCATTGGCCGGGTTCGGAGACGGCGGCGCAGTTGACGATGGCGTCGGGAAACAGCTCGAGGACGGTCGAAGTGAGCGCGGCTTCGTCGGTAAGATCGGCCGGGCGTTGCTCGGCGACACCGGGAACGGTGCCGGTGAACGTGCCGGTGAGGCCGATCACCTGATGTCCGCGACGCGTGGCGGCTTTGGCAAAAGCGCTGCCGACGAGGCCGGAGGCTCCAGTGAGAAGGATTTTCATGGGCGGGGAGAGGGGCTTCTTTCCGAGGTTCTCGTTCTTCTTAATCGGCCTCGCTCGTCAAGGGATGACGGCGTGTTTGAGGGGAGGCTCACGCGGTTGCGGCGAAAGATTAAGCAGGAGAGGAACGCGGACGGTTTTGATTGAGGTGTCAGGCCTTGCGGCGAGCGGGCGTGGGTTTGATCGGTTTCGGTTTGCCGTCGAGCAGTGCGCGCACGGTGTGGAGCAAGGTGCTCAACGCATACGGCTTCGCCAAGGCGGCCTGGGCCTCGCGCGGCAACCAGGTGAAAAGCGGGCCGGGAAGGCTGTCGGTCGCGACGACGCGCAGGTCGGCGTGGTTGGCGTGCAACGAACGGGCGAGCTTGGCGCTGTCGGTCGATTGCATGGCGCCGATGAGTAGGTGCACGGGTTTGCCGTGGCGGCGGGCGAGTTGCAGGCCTTTGGCCGAGGTGCCCGCGGCAAGCACGGTGTAGCCGTCGGTCGTGAGGATGCCGGCGACCATTTTGCAGACGACGGGATCGGCCTCGGTGATGAGCACGGTCTCGCGGCCGCGCGTGGAGGGCAACGGACCGAGCGATGTCGGTTGCGGGTCGGCCGGTTCGCTGACTTCCGGCAGCAAAATCTCGAAGGTCGAGCCGAGGTCGGGCGTGCTGCGCACGGTGATGTAGCCGCCGCTTTGTTGGACGACGCCGTAAACCAACGCGAGGCCGAGGCCGGTGCCTTGGCCGTGTTCCTTGGTGGTGACAAACGGTTCGAAGAGGTGGGACTGCGTCTGCTCGTCCATGCCGCGTCCGTTGTCCTGAACGCTCAATTGCAGGTAATGGCCGGGCGGGATGTCGCCGACGCGGGAATGATAGCGCGGGCTGATCTCGCGGTTGGCGGTGCTGATGGTCACGCGACCGCCGGGCGAGAGCGCATCGCGGGCGTTGAGCGTGAGGTTGAGGAGAACTTGTTGAAGCTGCGACGGATCAACGAGCACGTGGTCGGTGGTCGCATCGAGGACGAGCGCGATCGATTTGCCGGTGCCGAGGAGCTTGGTGAAGATGCCGGCGTTGTCGCGGATGAGCTGGTTGATGCTCACGACCTTCGGGTCCATCGTTTGCCGGCGGCTGAAGGCCAGCAACTGGCGCACGAGGCTCGCGGCTTGCAGGCCTGCGCGGTGAATCTCACTGACCTCGCGCGCGGCCTCGTGGCGCACCGACGTGCGAGTGGTGAGGATCTCGCAGTAGCCGTTGATGACGGAGAGCAGGTTGTTGAAATCGTGCGCGACGCCGCCGGCGAGACGGTTAACGGCGTCGAGGCGTTGCGAATGGATGAGGGCTTCCTGAAGGCTGCGCTTGGCCGTCATGTCGCGATACGTGATGGCGACGTGCGAAATTTTGCCCCGCGAGTTCGTCACGATGCTAAACGTCCACGTCGTGTAGAGGCGCGTGCCGTCTTTTCGCGTCAGATAACCTTCGCCCGTAAACGTGCGGCCGGGCGTGGCTTTGGTGCGCCAGCGACGCAGATCCGCAAGGTGGCGGTGATCGTCATGGAGGGCGCCGTGCGGATGTCCGCGCAGTTCCGTGGCGGTCCAGCCCGTCATCGAACAAAGGCTGTCGTTGACGAATGCGATGCGGAACCCGCCGCGGTGCCAGCGTCCGTCGGCAATGATCACGCCTTCGCCGAGCGTCGCGAGAGCGGCCGCCAGCATGCGATCCGAGGGGCGGGCGGGGGCGCGGAGGCGGTGGATTTTTTTGGAGAAAGGCACGGGGGCGATCAGGGGGCGAGACGCTCGACGAGCCAGTCGCCGGTTCCCTCGCGACGGTAGCGCAGGCGATCGTGCAACCGGCTGCGCCGGCCCTGCCAGAACTCCACGGTCTCCGGAGCGAGACGATAACCGCCCCAAGCGGGCGGGAGCGGGATCTCCGCGCCGGCGTGTTTCTTCTCGAGCGCCTTCATGGCCTCTTCCAGCACCTCGCGGCCGGTGATGATGGAGCTCTGTTGCGAGACCCAGGCCCCGAGTTGGCTGGCGCGCGGACGCGTGTGGAAATACGCGGCGCTCTCCTCGCGGCTGACCTTGGTGAGCACACCTTCGATCGTCACCTGGCGCTCGATGGCAATCCAGGGCAACAGCAGCGTGGCTCGGGGATTTTCGGCAAGTTCGCGACCCTTGCGGCTCTCGTAGTTGGTAAAGAATACAAAGCCGCGGCCGTCCACGCCCTTGAGCAACACGGTGCGGGCGGAGGGGCGTCCGTCCTTGGTGGCGGTGGCGAGGGTCATCGCGTTGGGCTCGTTGAGCTTGGCGGCCTCAGCCTCCTGAAACCATTTGTCGAACTGGCGGAACGGATCGCGCGCGAGATCCTTTTCGAGCAGGCCGGCGAGGCTGTAATCTTTGCGAAGATCGGCGAGGGACATGATTGCGATCAACCTGCGAGGGGCCGGCGAGGCTGTCAAAAATCATCGTGTGCCGAAGTGCGCTCGATTAGGTGTGCGGGGCGATTCCATGACCTTTCCGCTTTGGACCTATCCTCTTTTGTTCGTGACCGGCCTCTTTGCCGGTCTGGTGGACACGGTCGCGGGCGGGGGCGGAGTCATCTCGCTACCGATCTTGCTGAACCTCGGGATGCCGGTGCCGCTGGCGTTGGGAACGAACAAATTCCAAGCCTGCTTTGGCAGCGTCTCGGCGACGTTTCACTTCGCGAGACAAGGGTTGATCGACTGGCGCTCGTGTCGTTTGGGCGTGGCGATGACGGCGGTCGGCGCGGTGTCCGGCGCGCTGGCGATTCACCTGATCGACAACGCGCTCCTGGCGCAGCTCATGCCATGGCTGCTCGGGGCAATCGTGGTGTATTCTATCGTGCGGCCGCACGCGGGTTCGGCGGATCATCCGCCGCGGATGCGCCCCGGCATGTTTTTCATCCTGTTCGGGTTGGGGCTGGGTTTTTACGACGGCTTTTTCGGCCCCGGGACCGGCTCGTTTTGGACCATCGCACTGATTGCGGTGCAGGGTTTCAACTTCGTGCGCGCCACGGCCACGACCAAGCTGATGAATGCGACGAGCAACGTAACCAGCCTCGTGTGGTTCGCCGCCGCAGGTCAGGTGGACTACACGGCGGGTGCGGTGATGGGTGCCGGCCAACTGGTCGGCTCGAAGCTCGGCTCGGGTCTCGTGGTGAAAAAAGGCGCTCGCTTCATCCGCCCCATCTTTCTGACCATGGTTGTGCTGACGGTCCTGCGCCTGGTCTACGTGAGCCTCACGCGGCCACAGTGATCGTCTTGTCCTCAACGATTTTTGAACCATGTCGCCCTCGGCCTATCTTGACGCTCATGCCGCCGACCTTACGGCGCTCCTCCAACGTTTTATCCGCGTCCCGACGGTAAACCCGCCCGGGGAAAACTACGACGTCATCACGCGCCTGCTGATGGATGAGCTCGGGGCCGCCGGTCTCAAGACCCGCCGCTTCACCATCCCGGCCGCGCTCATGCGAAAGCATCTGCCGGCGGAACAGCAGGGTTTCCCGCGCTACAATGTCCTCGGAAAACTCGCCGCGCGCGGCGCGAAGAAGACGATTCATTTCAACGCCCACTACGACGTCGTGCCCGTATCCGGTAAATGGCGACACGGCAGTCCGTTTAGCGGCACCGTGGAAAAGGGCTGGATCTACGGTCGCGGCACCGCCGACATGAAGGGCTCGCACGCCGCGTTGATCCTTGCGCTGCGGGCACTTCACGCGACCGGCACGGCCCCGAAAATGAACGTCGAGGTCTCGTTCACCGCCGACGAGGAGACCGACTCCGAGCTCGGCGCCGGCTGGCTCGTGAAACACGCGCCCATCCGTCCCGACTACGCGGTCGTTATGGAAGGCGGCGAAGGCAACGGCATTTGCTGCGGTCACAATGGCGTCGTCTGGCTCACCGTCACGGTTCATGGCAAAGCCGCGCACGGCAGCCGTCCCGAGCAAGGCATCAACGCGCTCGAAAAAATGTCGGCCCTCGTGCACGCACTCGACGCTTTCAAGCGCGTGTTGGCCAAGCGCACGTTCACCGCGCCCGACGGCACGGTAAAAGTCCCGACGATCAACATCGGCGGCATCTTTGCCTCCGGCGAAGGCGGCAAGATCAACACCGTCCCCGCGCTCGCAAGTTTCTCCATCGACCGTCGCGTGTTGCCGGTCGAGACGGTGGCAGCCGCGGAGCAGGAGCTCCGCACGTTTCTTGAGCGCGCGGCGAAAGCGATCCCGCAGTGCCGGATCACCGTGGATAAAGTCTCCGACAATCACCCGTCGTTCACGCCGCCCGAGCATCCGTTTTTCGTGACGATGGCCGACTGCGTGACACGCGTGCGAAAGCAGAAAAGCGTTTTCCGCACGTCGTATGGTTTTAACGACATGCACTTCTTCTCGCATGAGTTGAAGATCCCGACGCTCGGCTACGGTCCCGGTGGCGATAATTGCCACGCGGTCGACGAACGCGCCTCGGTCCGCGAGCTCGTCGCCAGCGCCAAGATTTACGCCGAGCTGCTGACGACGTTCGCGGGTTGAGTTGACGTGGTCCGATCAGCCCACGCTGCACGCATTGGCATCACAGGTCGCCGCCGAAACCGCGGCTGAATCGGCGACGGTCAATGCACGGGCGGGCGGCGGAGCGTAGTTCGCTTTTTGCTCTGCGACCAACTGGCCGATCTCCGCGCCGAGCACCAAATCGGAAACCTGTCCGAAATGCTGGGCGCGCAGACGACCCTGCGCATCAATCAACACCACCGTGGGCGTGCCTTGCATGCCATAGGCGCGCATCGTGAGGGGCAACGGGTGCCCCGCGGATGACTGGTCGATGGCAATGGGCAGAGTGAGGCGGTATTCGTGGACGAAAACCCGCAGCGCGTCGGGCGTCATGACGGCATGGTGCTCGAACACGCTGTGCAGTCCGATCACCGCCACCGCGGCGGGATCGAACGTGCGCTGGATCTCGACCGCTTGCGGGATGCCGTGCGCCACGCAGCCGGGGCAAAGCATCTGGAAGGCGTGGAGAACCACCACGCGTCCGCGCAGCTGTTCGAGCGTAAGCGGCGCGGCGGTGTTGAGCCACTCCGATGCCTGGATCGGAGGCGCCATCCGCAGGGCGGAGGAGGGAGGAGCGAGCGAGGTTTTCATGGTGTGAAGGCGTTGGAGGTGAGTGACGGCTTGGCCGTGGAGGGAGGTTTACTTCAGCGCGCTCAGATCGGCGCCGAAGTTGAGGTGCAGCACCTGGCCGCCGATGACCAGGGCGGGAACCGAGACGACGCCGGCCTTCTCGGCCTCGATGAGACGGTTCTTGGCGGAGCCGAGATTAACGATCTCGAGCTCGACCTTGGCGCGGTCGAGATAGGTGGTGACGGCAGATTCGGCTTCGAGGCAAACAGGGCAGCCGGCGTGATAGAACGTAGCGATGGTCTTGCTCATGGTAGGATGGATTCAGTGGTTGTTTTTTTGCCGGTGCGTTGTGCATCGGAACGTCGCCACTCTAGTCGAATTCGCCGTGGGCTCACAGAGGGCACAAATCAGAGGGTAGGCACCATTTGGTGCCTGCTGGACGTGGCTTGGGGATTTCGGTTAGCTTCGTTGGATGAAGTCCCAACACCTCTCACTCAATGAGCGCACTGCCTATCGAGGCCTGGAGGATGTGGTGGGCTGCAAGTGGTCGGCCGCGGTCGTGGGCGCGCTGCATCGCGGCGTTACCCGCCCGGGGCAGCTCGAGCGCTATATCCCCGGCATCTCCACCAAAATCTTGAACGAACGCCTGCGCAAGTTGCTCGACTACGGCCTGGCCACGCGGACGGATCACTCGGCGTTGTCGTTGCATGTTGAATACAGCCTGACGCCGACCGGAACCAAGTTGGCGGGCGTGATCGAGCAGCTGCATGTGCTGGGTGCCGAGCACCTGGCCGCCCGCGAACCCGGCGCAAAGGAGACGGCGAAGGCACCTTCGGTTAATGCCGGTAAGGAAACCCGCAAGCGGCCGTCGGCCGGCTCGACTAAAAAGTAGGCGTCGTGCGCGCTGATACGCACGGATCCTCCGCGATTCACCTCACGCGCCTCGTCGGCGATCAGCGGTTCGTGGTCGGAGGTTAGCCGATCATCCGCGCGCCGTCGGTTGCGCCGGGCGGGGCGGCTCTTTTTTCCTCGGAAGCAGGTAGCAGGAGTTTGAAAACCGTGCCGGTGGGCGACGAGTCCACGGTGATCGCGCCGCCGTGTTTCTTCACCACTGCGTAAACGGTCGCGAGACCCAGGCCGGTGCCTTTGGCCTTGGTGGTGAAAAACGGTTCCCAGATACGCGGCAGCACGTCGGCGGGGATGCCGCTTCCCGTATCGGAAACGGTGATACACACCATGGCTCCGCCAAACGGCATGCTGGTGTAGGCGGACGGCCAGCCCTCGGTGTTGGCGGCGGTGACGCGCAGGCGTCCGCCTGAAGGCATGGCCTGCACGGCGTTCACGCACAGGTTGGAGATCACCTGGTCGATCTGCACGGGGTCGGCCTGCACGGCGTGCAGATTGATCATGAGTTCGAGGGTGAGCTCCACCGGTGAATGGCGCACGGCACCGCGCGCGGCTTCCTCGATGAGCGGGCCGAGGACGATGCGCTGCTTGTGCGGATCGGAGCCGCGGGCGAAGGCGAGCAGGTTCTTTGACAACTCCTGCGCGCGCCAGGCGGCGGACTCGATTTCAGTGGTGCGCTTCACTGCGCTCGTGGGCAGCGACGCGCTCATGGATTGGAGCACGCCGGTATTGCCGATGATAATGGTGAGCAGATTGCCGAAGTCGTGGGCCACGCCGCCGGCCAGCAGGCCGAGTGATTCGAGACGTTGGGCGCGGGCGGAGCGTTCGCGTTCGTCGGATAAAACGCGCTCGGCCGCGCGACGTTCGGTGATGTCGGTGAACACGCCGAAGATGCCGATGGGCGCACCGGTGTCGTCGCGGATGATATCGGCCCGCACGAACGCGGGGATGACGCGGCCGTCCTTCGTTTTTACGTCCGTCTCACCGTGCCACGATGCGCCGTTGCGGATGCTGGCATGGATCTGGAGCGCCACGGTTTTATCGGCGAACAGCGCGGCGGGTTCCTCGTTGGAATTCAGCTCGTTCACATCGTAGCCAAACATCGCGATGTGTGCACGATTCACGTAGAGCGTTTCTGAATTCATGTCGCCGATACCGATGGCATCCGAGGCGCTTTCGACGGCCTGGCTGATGCGGTTAAGTTTCAGGCTGATGTGCTCGAGGACATTGCTGGTGGAGGCGTGCTCGCTCGACCAGTGGCGGTGAAGACGGTAGGTGCGCCACAGCAGCATCGCCAGGACGAGGGCGATAAACCACGGGAGAAATTCGAGCACCAGAGGAGTCAAGTGGGCCGATTCTGCGCGATTTGGAAGCGCGGGCAAGAGCAGCGCTGAAATGCAACTGAGTGACGGGCCGCGCCGGTCGGCTTTGTGCTGTGATAGCGGCTTTGTCCTGCCAGTTGGCCCTTGTTTCAAACCTCTGTAACGACACGCTTTGGTCTCTCATTTACTATGAAAATCGACGCCACGCTGACCCCCGCCAAGCTCCAGAAGAAAGTTGACCGCGTATTCGAACTCGCCGGTCAGAAGATCGACTCGATCAACAAATCGTGGGATCCGTCCAAGGGCACGCCCGTCTTCACCGTGAAGGGCAAATACACCTCGCGCGGCTGGACCGAGTGGACGCAGGGCTTCCAGTTCGGCATGGCGTTCCTCCAATACGACGCCACCGGCGAAGAGCGTTATCTCAAGCTCGGCCGCGAAAAGACCGTGCAGCTCATGGCCTCGCACGTCTCGCACATCGGTGTCCACGACCACGGTTTCAACAACGTGTCCACCTACGGAAATCTCCGCCGCCTGATGCTCGAGGGCAAAATCCCGTTCAACCAGGACGAGCTCAACTTCGCCGAGCTCGCGCTTAAGGTTTCCGGCGCCGTCCAGGCCGCCCGCCACGCCACCACCAATCATAACGAAGCGTGGTCGCCCGTGAAGGGTTCGCCCGGCGTGAAGCCGTCCGGTTACGTCTATTCTTTCAACGGCCCGCAGTCGCTCTTCGCCGACACGATTCGCTCCATGCGCTCGCTCGTCGTCGCGCACCAGCTCGGCCACTCGCTGATGGGCGAGGGCGACAAGTCAATCAACCTCCTCCACCGCGCCATCGAGCACGCCGCGACCACCGCGCGCTACAACGTGTTCTTCGGCCAGGGCCGCGACAGCTACGACGTGCGCGGACGTGTTGCCCACGAGTCTGTATTCAATCGCAACGACGGCCAGTTCCGCTGCCCGTCCTCGCAGCAAGGTTACTCGCCGTTCACCACGTGGACGCGTGGTGCCGCCTGGATCATCGCCGGCTACGCCGAGCAACTCGAGTTCCTCGACACCGTGAAGGGCGCCGAGCTCGAAGCGGTCGGCGGCCGCCGCGCCGTGACCGAGCTCTTCCTCGAGACCGCCATGGCCACGAGCGATTACTACATCGACGGCTACTCCGCGAAGGACGGCATTCCGTATTGGGACAGCGCCGCGCTCAACTGGGCCGCACTGGGCGACATCTCGAAGAAGAATGCCGATCCATTCAACGCCTTCGAACCCGTGGACAGCTCTGCCGCCGCCATCGCCGCGCAAGGCTTCCTCCGCCTCGGTCAATGGCTCTCGTCCAAGGGCGAAAAGGAAGCCGGCAAACACTACTTCCAAGCCGGCCTCACGGTCGCGAGCTCGCTGTTCTCCGACACTTACCTGTCGGCCGATCCGAAGCACCAGGGCCTGATTCTCCACAGCGTTTACCATCGCCCGAACGGCTGGGACCACGTGGCAAAAGGCCAGAAGGTCCCCAATGGCGAATCGTCCATGTGGGGCGACTACCACGCGATGGAGCTCGCGCTCCTCATCAAGCGCCTCGGCGAGGGTAACTACCACACGTTCTTCTGAGACGCGGTTTGACGCCGTTTGGCGCACACCCCTCAAAATCAAAGGACGAACCAAAGCGGTTCGTCCTTTTTTATAGTTAATAGTGGGAACCGCCGCCTCGTAAATCTCGCCTTATGGCAGGATGGTTGCGTCAGTTTTTTAATGGTTATTCGATAGA
>JBEVND010000134.1:0-4408 GCA_040508285.1 Rariglobus sp.
GCTCGAGACCGGCGCACTGATCACCCGCCTGACCAGCGATGTGAATCAGATTCAGGACACGGTCTTCATGATGATGCGCGGCATGGTCCGCATGCCATTGCTCATCATCGGCAGCGTCGTTCTGGCCGCCTTCACCAGTCCGCGCCTGAGCTGGATCTTTCTCATCATGGTGCCGGTGCTGGCCTGCTCCCTGATCTTTATCATCCGACGGACATTCCCGCTCTATCGGCAGGTCCAGCAACGCCTCGACGGTCTCAACAACGTCTTGCAGGAAAACCTCGCGGGCGTCCGCGTGGTCAAGGCCTTTGCCCGCCGCTTGCACGAGGCCGCCCGTTTCTCCCGCGCCAACCAGTCTTTGTCCGCCGCTTCGCTTGAAGCCGTGCGGATGGGCGCGCGATCAACTCCGGTGATGACCTTCACCCTGAATCTTGGTATCGTCGCCGCGCTGTGGATCGGCGGACGTCAGGTTTTTTTAGGCAGCACTCAAGTCGGCGAAGTCGTCGCCTTCATCAACTACCTGATGCAGGCCACCCACGCACTCGTGTTGTTTAGTAACATGATTGTCCAACTCTCCCGAGCCCAGGCCTCGGCACGTCGCGTGGGCGAGCTGCTCGCCAGCCAGCCTGCGATCAAACCGGCGCCCGCTGCAGAGACACCGCTTACTGATGCCCATGGAAAACCAGGGCGCATCGTTTTCGAGAGCGTGAGCTTTCGCTATGGCGCCACCGGCGACCTCGTCCTGCGCAATATCAGCTTCACCGCCGAGCCGGGCCAGACCGTTGCGCTGCTCGGCGCCACCGGTTCAGGCAAATCGAGCCTCGTTCAGTTGATTCCCCGTTTCCACGACGTCACCGCCGGCCACGTCACTATCGATGGCGTGGACGTGCGGGAGATTCCGGAAGATCAGCTTCACGCCCGCGTTGGCATCGCCCTGCAGGAGTCGATTCTCTTCAGCGACACCTTGCGCCAGAATATCGCGATGGGCGCGCCCGACGCGTCACTCGAAGAAATCAAGACCGCCGCACGTCTGGCGCAGGCCGATGATTTCATCAGTCACCTTCCCGAAGGTTACGAAACACCGGTCGGCCAGCGCGGCGTAAATCTTTCCGGCGGACAAAAACAACGCATCGCGATTGCCCGTGCGCTCCTGCCCCGTCCCGGCGTGCTCATTCTCGACGACAGCACCAGCGCAGTCGATGTCCGCACTGAGACGCTCATCCAAAACGCGCTGCAAACTCACGCCCACGCCCGCACGCTCATCCTCGTTGCGCAACGCATCAGCAGCGTGCGCACCGCAGACAAAATCCTCGTCCTCGATGACGGCGAAATCGTCGATCAAGGCACGCACGCCGAGTTGCTCGAATCCTCGCCGATCTACCGCGAGATTCACGCCTCGCAGACCGAAACCTCCCTAGTTCTTTCCAGTGGCGACTAAACCTCCCGGCATCGGCCACGCGATCTCCCTCCACATCGAGCGTCCCAAAAAGACCCTCGAAACCCTGCGTCGTCTCGGCACCTATCTCAAAAAGGAAAAGGCCGCCTTGCTGCTTACCACCGCGATGGTTCTCGGCACGGTTGCCCTCGATCTCGCCGGCCCGCTCCTGCTCGGAAAAATCATCGACGGACATCTGGTCCATCCTCAACTCGAAGGGCTCGGTTTACTGCTGTTATTGATGCTCGGCGCCTACGCCGGCAGCGCCATCCTTGCCTGGCTGCAGGCCCGCGTGATGGCCGGCGCCGCCCAGCGCGTGATGCAGGGACTTCGCAGTCACCTGTTCGACAAAGTCCTGCGGCTGCCCCTCTCATTTTTTGATCGTCGCATACACGGCGAGTTGATGAGCCGGCTCACCAGCGACGTGGAAAGCATCAATCAAGTATTGAGCAACAGCGTCACCCAGATCGTCACCGGCATCCTCAGCACCGCAGCCGTCGCCGTGGCGATGTTCGCCATCGATCCGTGGCTGGCCTCCCTGAGCGTGGTCACCATCGCCGCGCCGACCATCCTGCTCAATCGCTGGCTCGCCGTGCGCACCCGCGCGCGTTACCGCCTCCAGCAAGCCGCGCTCGGCCAGCTCTACGGCTTCACCGAGGAAACCATCGGCGGACAAAAAGTAGTCAAAGCCTACGGCCAGGAGCCCGCTTTCACCGCCCGGTTCGATGCGATCAACCAAGACTTCGCCTCCAACGCCACGCGGGCCCAGACTTATGCGATGATGACGGGCCCGTTGATGAACACCATTAACAGCCTCGCCTTGGCCGTTGTCGCCGGCGTCGGCGGTATTTTCGCAATTCGCGGACACACCACAATCGGCACGATCGCGATCTTCATCACTTATACGCGTCAGTTCGGCCGGCCGCTCAACGAAATCGCCAATCTCTACAATACACTCCAGTCCGCCCTCGCCGGGGCTGAACGTGTCTTTGAAGTCATTGACGAAACGCCCGAGCCCGACGCCCCTGCCGATGCACCGTCCGTCAAACTTTCAGGCGAGGTCATCTTCGAAAACGTCACCTTCTCCTATCGCAGCGATGTGCCGGTGCTGAAAAACGTAAGCCTTCACGCACGCCCGGGTGAAACCATCGCGCTGATCGGACCAACCGGGGCGGGCAAAACCACGATCGTCAATCTTCTCACCCGTTTCTACGAAATCGACACCGGCCGGATTCTCCTGGATGGACACGACCTGCGTTCGTTGCCGAAGGACGGGGTGCGCCGCCAGCTCGGTATTGTTCTGCAGGATACGTTTCTCTTTTCGGGCACGGTCAAAGATAACATCCGCTACGGACGGCTCGAAGCCACCGATGCCGAAATCGAGGAGGCGGCCCGTCTCGCCAATGCCGACACCTTCATCCACCGGCTGCCCTCCGGCTATGACACGGTGCTCACCGAACGGGGCGGCAATCTTAGTCACGGCCAGCGCCAGATGCTCGCCATCGCCCGTGCCATCCTGGCCGATCCGGCCATCCTCATTCTCGACGAAGCCACCAGCAGCGTGGACACTCGCACCGAGAAACACATCCAGGAGGCCATGCACCGGCTCATGCAAGGTCGCACGAGTTTCGTCATCGCCCACCGCCTCAGCACCATCCGCGGAGCAGACCAGATTCTTGTGATCAACCAGGGAGGCATCCAGGAACGCGGCACTCACGAGGAGCTTCTCGCGCAGGAAGGCTTTTACTGGCGCCTCAGCGGAGGCCGGAAAAAACCCAGCCCGCTGGCCTCCGTTTCCCTTTAGTTTTTCCCCACGGGCACGCCGTCAGCGACCCATTCTTGCAGAGAAAAGTCTCCCCGAAACACCTTTTGGCTGAGGATGAACTGCTTGGTGATTTCCAAGTCTTCCATGCCGCGCGCGGGCAAGGGCTCCGTATTCCACAGACTGATCGGGTAAAGTTCCCTCAAGGCGGATTCCGGCAGACGAGAGGTCTTCGTCATGAACGTATAAAACTCATCCGGATGTTCGCGCATATCCAACACTGCACGCGCCACCACGTCGTTCCACACGGGAGCAAATCGCGGGTTCTTTTTCAAAAACTCCTCGGCCCCGACTGCGATATACAAACCGGCCAGTCCGCGGTAATCCTTCGCCTCGGCGAGGATTCGAAAGCCCTTTTTCACGTAGAGCGGACCGAAGTTAACCGCCATCGCATCGATGTCTCCTCGCAGTAACGCCGCCTCGGCTTCGTTGCCTGTGACATTCACCGTTTTGATGTCATCGGACAGACCTTCCTTCACCAACAAGCCGTGAACCCAGTGCCAGGTGTTTGACGCGAAGCCCATCGCCACCGTTTTACCGCGCAACTCCTGCATCGTCCGCGGACCGTTCTCGCGCGTGATGAAGTAGAGGTTGTATTCCAGCATATCGATGTTGATCAGCCGGAACTTCAGCCCTGCGCCACGTCCGATGATACCCGGTGAATCGCCGGTGTGGAAAACATCCACGCCACCCGCCGCAAAAATCTGATTCAAGACCGGCCCGCCCGATGGGATGAGTTCGATTTTGTGGATGCCGATCTTGCCGAGCTCTTCCTGCAACCAGCCGCGCTCGTAAGCCCAGCCAACCGGTCCCGGCGGGATACCCGAAGGATTGCCCACGCCGACAAATCCAAAGCGCAGCACCCCGCCGGGCGCGTCTGGATTTTCAGTGTTCTTGCTGCAGCCGCCGGCCAGCAATGCGAACGCTGCCCCCGCTACCATCAGCGCGCGTTTCATCATCGGGCGTCTCCGACCGGCACGCCTTCCGCCACCCAGTCACGTAAAGAGAAATCCTTTCTGAAAACATGGTGCTCTAGGAAGAAGCGCTTGGTCTCCTCCAGCGAAGCGATCCCGTTCCCGGGCAGCGGAGCCGTCCGCCAGAGATCGAGCGGATAGAGCTCACGCACCACGTCTTCGGGCATCTTCCAAACGGTC
>JBEVND010000138.1:0-4004 GCA_040508285.1 Rariglobus sp.
GTCCGACGTTACATTTGATCGATCGCGTGAGGGAAGCGCTCTGCTCATCACCGCGGCCACTCACCTCGCCGAGTTACTCATCGAAGTTGTCTCGGACGAAACGAAGCTCGATCTTCCTCCCGCGATCGCCCCCGCCGCCCTCACGCCGTTGCCCGCCGTTCCCGCTCACCCGCGCGAGCTCATTGCGTTGACGGCGCAGCACCTCGCCGCGATTCCCAATAAAGAACGCGCCCTTGTCATCCTGCCGACCGGCGCCATCGAGCAACACGGTCATCACTTGCCGCTCGGCACCGATGCGATGCTCGGCGAACTGTGGCTGCAGCACGCGTTGCCCAAGCTGCCGGCCGATGCCCCAGTGTATCTCGCCCCCGCCATCGTCTACGGCAAAAGCAACGAACACCTCGGGTTTGCCGGCACGGTCACGCTTTCCGCCCGCACGCTGCGCCGCCAGTTGCTCGCGATCGCCGCGCACCTGAAAGCACTTGGTTTCCGCCAGCTCGCGGTGCTCAACACGCATGGGGGAAACAGCGCGACGATCGTTCCCGTTTTGCGTGAGATCCAGACTTCGCTCGGCCTGCGTGCCGGCATGCTCAGTGGCCACTATCGCCCGAGCCAGTCGCCGCAAGAAGGCGCGTTTGGTTTTCATGCCGGCGAGTGGGAAACGTCGCTGATGCTCGCCGGTGCACCGAGTCTCGTGCGCATGGACCGCGCGGTCAGCGAATATCCCGCACGCGTGGATGCTCCGGGAGCGTTAAAGCTCGAAGGCGCGCCCGCGGTATTTGCGTGGAAAACGTCCGACGTTTCCCAAAGCGGCGTAATTGGTGACGCCACGATTGCCGACGCCGAAAAAGGTGCTCGCTGGCTGGATGAAGCGTCCAGCGCTCTTGCTCGTAAAATCGAAGAGCTGCTCGGCTGATCGCGCTCGATTTCGATCAGCGCCACAGCGGGTCGGCCTCAAATGATTTCGGCTCGTCAAGCAGCGGCCACACGTCGGACACCGTGGCAGCCACCGCGAGGAGATCAGCCAGCCCGGCCGATTTAAAATTCTCCGTCGCCATACGTTCGAGGAACCGGAGCAAGTCGTCGTAGAACCCATCCTGATTAAGCACGACAAGCGGCTTTTGGGTAAGGTTCAGGTAACGCTCGCTCAGAATCTCGGTCATCTCCTCCAACGTGCCGATCCCGCCCGGCAATGTGAGAAACGCATCCGCGCGCTCGGCCATGACGCGTTTGCGTTCGCGCATGGTGGTGACCACGACGAGTTCGGTCGCTTCGATGTAGGCGAGTTCACGCACCTGCATGAAGTCAGGAATCACGCCGACGACCACGCCGCCCGCGTCTTTCACGCTTCGCGCCACCGATCCCATGAGCCCGATATTGCCTCCACCGTAAACCAGGCCCCAACCCTGCGCGACCATCTCGCGCCCCAGCTGCTCGCCCGCCTCATAATACTTGGGGTCGAGCTTCGTGCTGGAGGAGCAATAGACGCATAGGAGCTTCGTCATGTTTTTTTGAAACCACGAATGATCATCAAAGGACACTCTTTAAGCCTGAATTTTTCCAGGATTAGTGCCCATTAGACGAACATCCGTGGTTCCTCCCGTCTCCAATTATATCGGTCGCCTCGCACCGTCTCCCACAGGCTACCTGCATCTGGGCCACGCGAGCACCTTCTGGACTGCACAGCGACGCGCGCACGCCGTCGGCGGCCGGCTGCTTCTGCGTAATGACGATCTCGACGCCTCGCGTGTTCGCCCGGAGTTCGTTCGCGCGATGATCGAAGATATGCGCTGGCTCGGTTTGTCGTGGGAAGAACCCATGGTTTCTCAAAGCGAACGGCTTCCCGCCTACCGCGAAGCGCTCGCTCAACTTCACCGTGAGGGTTTGATTTTCCCCTGCACGCGCACGCGCCGCGAGCTGGCCGAAGCGTCGATCTCCGCACCGCACGAAGGCGATGATGAACCGCTTTACCCCGCCGCCTGGCGGCCACCTGCAGGCTCCCCGCTTCCACCACTCGACTTGTCCTGTAACTGGCGCTTGCGCGTCCCCGATGGCGAAACGCTCACGTTCAACGATGGTCACTTCGGCGTGCAATCCGCCTCCGTCGGCCATGACTTCGGCGACTTTCTCGTGTGGCGCAAAGACGGCGTGCCCAGTTACCAACTCGCCTGCGCGGTCGACGACGCCGCGTATGGAATCACCGAGGTGGTGCGCGGTGCCGATCTCATCAAATCGACCTTTCGCCAGCTCCTGCTGTTCCGCGCGTTGGGCCAACCTGCGCCCGCTTATTATCATTGTCCGCTGGTGCGCGACGAAACCGGCCAACGCCTCGCGAAGCGCCACGATGCACTTTCGCTCCGAGCGCTGCGCGAGCGCGGCGTAATGCCCGAATCGTTGGTCGCTACGTTTATACGCTGACCGTTTGCGGTCTGGGCTAAGTCGGATTGCGCCACTCCTGCGGCAGCAGCGCCGCAGGGCCGTGATTCACTAATTGGTAATAACACCAAAAAACGCCCGCGCCTAAAATCAGCAGGAAGATCGTTTCGCCCATCCGCCCGCCTCCGCGTCGGCTGCTTTTTTGCAGCGAATTCACCACCATGCCGATCGCCGGCGCCAGCACGAACGCCACCAACGAAGAACCGCACAACACGAGGAAAACCACCGTCGTCGTCCGCAAAAAGGGCTCAGCGATCATCTCCGCTTTGTAGCCCACCAGGCTGTTTACGAGATTCAACAACAGCAGACAGCAAGGCAGCACATAGTAATTTTTGAGGACTGCGGTGGTCTTAAGCATGGGAAGAAAGAGCCCCGCCGTTCTTACCGGTGGCCATGCAGAGTCAAATCGTTCGCCGCCGCCGGGCTTCGGTCATCCGATCAGGCAGGTTTCGGAATGCCGGTGGTTTTCACTCGGTCTGCACCTTCCGGCACTAACGAGGAATCCGGCGATGTCCCGCCCCGCCCACGTTACAACTCCGTGTATTTATCCGAGCGGCCTTTGGCTTTCTCCACCGGATACTTGGCGGCATTGGCGGCCATCTTTGTTTCGATCGCCGCGGCGACATCGATGCCCGTCATGTTGGCAAACTCGAGCGCGTAGATAACCACGTCGGCCAGCTCCTCCTCGATTTTTTTGCGCTTCGCCTCGTCCTGAGCGATCGTGCGAGAAGCCTCGGGCGTGGCCCACAGAAAATGCTCCATCAGTTCCCCTGCCTCGGCGGCGAGCGCCATGCTCAGGTTTTTCGGCGCGTGAAACTGCTCCCAATCCCGCTCCTTCGCGAAAGCCAGCACGCGGCTTTTAATCTCGCTGACGGTGGTCGATGAATCGGTGAAGGCCATGCGCGCAGGCTCACCGCGCCTTTACGCCGAGGCAAGCACCGCGCGGTTCCGCCCCTGATGCTTGGCTGCGTAAAGCGCCTTGTCGGCCGCCGCCATCAGCTCGGTTTCCGCTTCTCCATACGTCGGCAACGCCGCGACGCCCGCGCTGATGGTAACGCCCAGCGAGTGCCCATTGCCCAGCGGCACCTGCCGCGCGCGCACCGATTCCACCAGGCGTTTTGCGACGAGAAGACCTTCCGAGGCCGTCGTCTCCATAAGCAACACGGCAAACTCTTCGCCGCCGATTCGCGCCACGCGATCGATCGTGCGCACTTCGGATTCAAAGACCCGCGCCACGACCGCCAGCACCGCATCACCCGCAGGATGACCGTGCGTGTCGTTGATGGTTTTAAAGTGGTCTAGATCGAGCACCACCAGCGCCAGCGGATGCCCGAGGCGCCGCGCACGATCCACTTCCTCCGCGAGCAGCGCATCGAAGGCCCGTCGATTCAGTAAATTTGTCAGCGAGTCGCGCGTCGCCAGCAGGCGCAGTTCACGAAGGGCCGCGCCAAGTTTCAAACTGTAGCGGATAGACCGCTCCAACATGCGCGGAGTGATTTCGCCTTTCACCAGATAATCCGATGCGCCCGTATCCATCGCCGCCGAGTCCACTTGCTCGGAGGAATCTG
>JBEVND010000258.1:0-5133 GCA_040508285.1 Rariglobus sp.
GAGCATCACGTGCGCATTCACGGGGTGCATCAGGCGGCGTTCGTGGCGAACCATCCGACGCCGGCACGGGCGCTAGGGATGGCGCGGTTTAATTTTCCGGAGAGCGAGGCCGAGGCGGCGGCGTGGTTGGAAAAGACCAAGGCCGACGCAGTGGTGTGCGTGGTGAGTCCGCCGGAGCGTTGTCTGGAGTGGCTGAGAGCGGGTGCCCGCGTGCGCAACGTGGTGACGCTGGCTTCGCCTCGCGACGGGCTGGCGGGAATCGATATGCGCGACGATCTGGTGGCGGCAGGCGCGGTAGATCTCGTGGTGGCGCAACTGCACCGTAACGAGCGCGGCGTGCCGGCGCAGCCGACGACGTTGTTGCTCGAAGGCGAGTGGCGGGGCTGAGCGGCGCGCGCTGCGACTCTTACTTCCCGACTGGGAGGTAGGTCAGGTAGTCGGTCTGGCGGGCGTGGCGCGTTTCCATGAGACGCGTCCAAGTTTGCTGGCGATCGGCTTCGGGCTGCGTGAGCAACAAGCCGAGGTGCGCGTCGAGACGCTGGACGTCGCGACGGACCCGCGTGGTGTGGATGGCGGTGTCCTGACGAAGCGCGCGAGGCAGTTCGGCGTCGAGGACTGCGGCGAACGCTTCGGTGCCGCCGGTGGGACTCGTGAGCAAGTGGAGGTTGCGCTTGAAAACCATGTTGGCGTTGCCGCCGCCGAAATAGTTAAAGTCCGGCGTGAAGCCGGCGATCTCGCCTTCAAGACGCGGTGCGAGGCCGGCGGCGCGAGCAGGCGGAGTGACCTCGGCAATGGCGGAGGTGCGCAGGCTGCGATCGGAGAACTTTTGGGCAACGTTGCGGCTGGTGAGGAAGCGAAGGAAATCGAGGGCGACCTCGGGGTGTTTGCTGTTGCGCACGATGCCGAGCGTGGCCTCGGGCGAACCGTTGGCTTCCGAAGGCTGGCCGAGCACGAAGCGTCCGTATTCGGGATCGTCCTTCGAGGGCAGAACGACCGACATGATGCCGGTGGGGAAATCACCGTCGCGTTCGAACACGGCGTAATCCCAGCTACCGGCGCAGATCATGACGGCCTTGCTTTGAAGATAATCGAAGAGCGCGTCATCGCGCTGGCGGGAGTCGTAACCGGGGCTCATGAGCACGCTCACGTCGCGCAGGAGGTTGAGGCTGGAGCGCAGTTCGGGCGTGTGGCGGTAGGATAATTGGCCGTCGAGCATGAGACGCGACAACTCGACCGGATACACGGCGAGACTGCGCGACGGGCTGAGCGTCATGGCCAGTTGCTGGGTTTGCGACGGGAGCAGGCGCTCGAACAGGTATTGCGAGTAAGGTCCGCAGGAGGCGATGGGCACGAGGCGGAGACCGCGCTTTTGGTTGTAGCGGGCGACTTGTTCCTCGAGTCGGCGAAGGGCGGTGTAATCGGCGGGCGGCTCATCGCTCCCGGTGACCTCTTTCAGGAGGAATTTGTTATAATAAAGACGCAGGGTGTTGATCTGCAGATTAACGCTGTGGATCTCGCCCGACGTGGGCGTGAGATTGCGCATCGCGGTCATGCCATCGACAAACGTGTCGACCCACGGAACCCCGGCGAGAGGCGTGCCCTCGTTGTAGGGATTGGCGGCGCGAACGTGGTCGGTGAGCGGGAGGAAGTAGCGGGCGGCGATCTCTTCGTTGGCGGAGAGCATGCCGGTGATGTCGGGGGCGGTGCCGCCAATCAACTGGGTGCGCATCCAGGAAGGCCACGCGCGGATCGGAACGGGTATCTGTTCGATGGATACGTTGGGATGGATTTTAACGTAGTCGGCGATGGCCTCGTCAAAGGCTTCGCGCATGCCGGCGTGGAGCAGCCAGTGGCCGATGCGCAGCGTGATCTTGCCCGAGGCGTTTTCGGCGCGGCGGTAGCTGAGCACATGCCAGGCGGAGTAGACGAACGCACCAAGGAGAATGACCAGGGCGGAGAGGTTGCGAAAGCGGTTCATCGGGCGGTGACGTTGGGGCTGGTGTCGAGACCGGCGAGCAGGCGGCGCACGGTGGTGGCGCGGACATCGCGAGGGGCTTTGGCGATGAAGGCGGCGTAGTGTTTGCGCGCGAGGGCGGTGTCGCCGGTTTCGCGGGCGAGGTTGCCGATGGTCAGGTCGACTTCGGCATTGCGCATGGGTTGTTCGTAGCCGACCGCGCGGGCGGCGACGAAGTGAGTCAACGCAGCGGCCGGGTTTTTGAGTTGTCGTAAATAAAGGCCGGCGAGCAGCGAGTGCAGATCGCGCGAGGCGCCGGGGTCTTTGACTGACGCGAGAAGCGCTTCGACTTGGGGGACCGCGGCGGCGTTGGCGCCTGTGGAATCGTAGGTCAGCAGATAGGCGAGCTCGACCGCCGCGTGATCGGCGAGCGGGTGTGCCAGATGATCTTTACGAAGTTGTTCAAGGCGGGCGCGGGCAGAGTCGGGCTGGGCGGGATCGAGATGGTCGAGCTCGACGCGCGCGAGGAGATAGGTGGCGAGGACGGCACTCTCGTCGTTGGCCGGAGCGTTCTCGCGGGCTTTGATAAGAAGATCGCGGGCAGTGCGAATGTTGGACTCGGTGCGCGGCTGTTTGACGAGAAGGCTGGACGCGTAGGCGATGGCGATACGGGCGTCGGCGGGGGTTTCGGCGTGGAGCGCGGCGAAGCGTTCCGACGCGACGTTGTAGTCAAAACTAAGCGCGGCTTTCCAAGGATCGGGGGCGGGGGTGACGGCGAGAGCTTGGGTGGCTGCGACCAAGACGAGCGCGCCCAAGGCAAGAGGGGATAACAAGCGGGGCATGGGAAAGGGAGTGGACGTTGAACGAGCGCGCAGGGTCAAGCCATGTGCGCGACTTGGCGAGAATGGCATTATTCTCACTGTTGAAGTGCGGGAAGCAGGCGGCAAAGACCCCAGGGGATTACGCGTAAACCGGGGGCTGCGGGTTTGGAGGCGCGGGCGGGCGAACTGTGCGCCTGCGGGATGATCAGCGAAGGATGACGAGCGTGATCGCGGCGAGCATGAGTGCGGCGCCGGCGAGACGGCTGCGGAGAATCGTGGGGGAGAGGATTTGCTCTTCGTTGGCGAACCAGTGGCCGATGAGCCAGACGGCGGCGACGCTCCAGAGTCCGCGGGAAGAATACACGATGTTCATCGCGGTGGCGTCACCGAACGCGCCGACCGCGTAAACGAACATGAAGGATTGCAGGGCGAGGAGCACGCTGCCGCCGGCGAGCCAGCGCCAGGCGGGGCGCGGGATGGCGCGAAGCGGGGCGGTGAACAGCGGGATGAAGCCGAACGAGAGCAACGCGACCGCGCCACAGGTGAGCGGAAGGAAACGGCCGACGCCCCATGCAGGAGACCATTTTTGCACGAGCACGTCGAAGAGTGCGAAGCTGGCGGCGGCGAGCGCGGCGGAGAGGACGGTGCGGCCGACGGCGTGGCGCGGGCGCGATTCGCCGCGGCTCAAGAGGATGATCGCGCCTGTGCTGAGGAAGGCGGCGATCCACCATTTGAGAGGAATGGGATCGGGCAGAAGCAAGGCGCTGCCGAGGGCGACGAAAACGATTTTTAAGCCCATCACGGGAGTGCCGACCGAGACGTCGCCGTAGTGCAGGGACAAGAACGTGAAAATCTGGCCGGAGAGGAAGAGGAGGGCAACGAGGAGCGGTTGCCAGAGGAGCGCGAGGGGTTGGGCGTGTCCGCCGAGGAACCAGAGCGGGACGAAGGCCAGGCCGATCACGAGGTTGGAGACGAAGGCGGTGCGCCACACGCCAATGCCCCAGTTGCCGGAGCGTTTGAAGGCGAGCATCGCGAAGACGTAGGCGATGCTGCTTGCGAGCGGGAACAGGAGGTGGGCGGGCATGGGGGCGGCGCGGAAGACGGAAGACAGCGGACGGAATACGGAATACGGAATACGGAATACGGAATACGGAGAACGGAAGACGGAATCAGGCCGGGGTGAGGGCTTCGAGGGCTTTCATCGCGGCGAGTTCGGTAGCGAGGTCGATGGTGTCGTCGCAGTTAATCCATTCGCCGCTAAGGTAGCCGGGGTAGTGCATCTCGGCGAGGCAGGCGAAAACGGCGGGGATATCGTAGAGTCCGCGGCCGATGGGGGCGAATTCGAGTTTGGATTTCTCGAAGGTGCCGTCGTGGATGTGGACGTGTTCTATCCAGGGACGCAGGCGGTCGAACGCGGAGCGGATCGTCCAGCCGGAGGCGCGGAGGGGGTGCATGACGTCCCAGACGGCGCGGATGTGCGGGTCGCTGATGCGTTCGAGGACGGCGGCGACGTGGTCGGGGTCGGTCCAAGCATCGTGGGTTTCCATGCAAAGAATGACGCCGCGGGCGCGGGCTTGCGGGACGAGCGAGCGGAGAGCGTTGGAGACGTTGACGATGGCGGTGTCGCGGTCGATGCCGACGCCGAGTTCGCCGCCGAAGACCCGGAGGAGCGGTGCGCCGATATCGGCAGCGAGGTCGATGTAGGCGGAGGCTTCGGCGAGTTGCTGCGGAGCGGTGGCGGGGTTGGCGAAGCGGAGGCCGGGGGCGAGGCAGGCGATGGCGATGCCGGAGTCGGCGATCTGGCGGCGGAGGCGGGCGCGTTCGGTTGGCGTAGTTGGAAGTTCGATACCGTGGCGGTGGTCCCAGCCCGGGCGGGGTTCGATGGCGTCGTAACCGAGGCGTTGGGCGAGCGCCAGGGTTTCGGCAAGGTTCAGCTGGGTGCTACTGAAGGACATGAAGGCGTAGCGCATGGGGAGGAGGAGAAAGATTAAGAGAAAGAGGAAAGATTCAGATGCCTTCGGAGGAGAAGGAGACGGGGCGGGCGGTGTCGGCGGAGCGGTAGATGCCTTCGGTGAGGCGGGCGATGAGCAGAGAGTCGCGGAGGCTGGTGAGCGGTGCGCGGTCGTGGCGGATGGCGGTGGCGAAATCGAGGAGCGGGCCATCGTTGAAGTTGGCCCAGCCGGATTCGTCGCCTGCCCAGAGTGTGCGGGTGACGGTGCCGCGGGTGGAGTCGGCTTCGCTTACTTGGACGACGTCGCCTTTGCTCGGGGCCATCTGGAGAATGAGGGCGCCATGGTCGCCGGAGATGCGCCAGCTGCGGGCGGGGGCTTCGAGTGCGCATTCGGCGCGTTCGTAGTG
>JBEVND010000292.1:0-3977 GCA_040508285.1 Rariglobus sp.
GGCGAACGGCCACCGCTTGCGTGCGGGAGCGGTTGGGGTCCGTCGGGTGGAAACCCAGACCGATCCCCGCCGAACCGATGACATAGGTTCTCAGCCCCAGCGACGTGCGCGCATCGAGGGCGGCGGTGGCGACAAGTTCGCTGTTCCACGGACTCGTATTAAAGAAAAGGATACGTGAAAATCCCGAGGCCTTTACGCTGACGACGATTTCATTGAGCGTCTCCAAAACCGTTTCCGGATCCACGCCGAAGTGAGTATGCGCATAGGGCGCGGCGCCGAAACGGACCGGAGGCAGCACGAGTGCGTGCGGTTGCAGGCGCGCCGCGGCGATGGCTGACCGCAGCACGGCGTTTCCCACGACTTGCTCGGTGTTGAGCGGCAGGCCCAGACCGTGATCGGCAAAGCCGTGCACGGGGAGAATCACCAGCGCGCGGGCTTTGTCGGGCCGCGCGGACAAATCACTCCACGTCTGGTGTGACCAGTCGGTGATCGAAACGGCGTTGGCGATCCACGGGGAGGACATGCGAGAGGAGATTAACGCGTGGACTTAAGCGGGAGCAAGGGGCGGTGCGGGTGTTACTTGGCGGCGAGAAGCTTGTCGACGACCTCAGCGACCACTTCGTCAACCTGCGTGCTGAAGGCAACTTGCTTTTGGTAGGTGGCTGCGGCGTAAGGGAAGACGGCCTTGGGATCACGAGCGCTGATTTTCAGGTAAACCATGTGATTGGAAAAATCCCACGCCCAGCGGTCTTCGTAGAGCAACACGACCTGCGCGGAATCGGGGAGCAGGGTGATGGGGCCGCTTTCGGCCTCGAAACCACGGGCCTTAAGCGCGCGGACGACGCTCTCGTGGATGGCGTGGTTGTCCTTGAGATTACGCAGCACGAAGAAGCGGCGAACGTCCTGCAGGTTGCGTCCTTTCTCGGTGATGCGGGCGCTGGTGGCAGCGCAGCCGGAGAACAAGGCGCAGGCGATCAGGGAGACGGCCAAAAGAATCGCAGACTTCATGGATACGACCAGACACAGCGGAAACAGCCTTCGCTGCAATCCTCAGTTGCGCGCGGGCGGAGCATCGGCACGCTCCTCGGCACATGGCCATTATCGGCAAACGTAATCAGCTCACTGTTCTCAAGTCCGCCCCTCCCGGGTTTTACCTCGATGGCGGTCCGCTCGGCGAATTGCTGCTGCCCGGCGCGCTCGTGCCGGAAGGCGCCAAGGTGGGCGACGTGCTCGACGTGTTCCTCTATCGCGATTCGGAGGACCGGTTGGTCACGACAACCGAAACACCGCACGCGCAAGTCGGCGAGTTTGCCTACTTGCGTGTCGTGAGTGTGGCACCCCGCATCGGCGTATTTCTCGATTGGGGCCTTTCGAAGGATCTCTTGCTGCCGATCCGCGAGATCAAGCAGGAGAGCATTCAGCAAGGCGACTGGGTGATTGTTTACGTGATGCTCGATACGAAGACGGATCGCATCGTCGCCAGCATGCGCCTCAAGCGTCACCTGAGCACCGAGCTGCCGGCTTACAAGGAAGGACAGGAGGTTAACCTGCTGGTCACGGGCGAATCACCGATGGGCTACAACGCCATCGTGGAAAACGCGCACCACGGCCTGCTTTATCGCAGCGATCTTTCGTCGGAGCTCGGCACTGGCCTGCGCGTTGATGGGTTTGTGCGCGCGGTGCGAGAAGACGGGAAGATTGACCTCAGTCTCGATCGCGCCGGTCACCAACGTATCGAGCCCAACATGGACGTGGTGATGACCGCGCTGAAGAAAGCCGGCGGTCGCATGCCTTTTCAGGACGATAGCTCTCCGGAGGAAATCCGCGCGGCGTTTGGCCTGAGTAAAAAGGCGTTCAAGCAGGCGATCGGTTCACTGTTTAAAGACCGTCGCATCGTGATCACTCAGCACGGCATCCGCTTGGTGGACTCTGCCAAGCCCAAGACCGGCAACTAATCTATTTATTCCCATGGCTTCTGAAAATTCTCCGCGCGTCGTGTCGGTCCGGGCCGAGCCGATCGAACTTTGCCAGCTATTGAAATTTGCCGGACTCGCTGACAACGGCGGCGCGGCCAAGGCGTTTATCAGCGATGGTCAGGTCACGCTCAACGGCGCGGTCGAAACCCAGAAACGCAAAAAGGTCATGAACGGCGATCGCGTCAGCTACGGTGGCGAGACGATTGTCGTGAAGGTCGGCTAAACCGCTGCGGACAGGATTGCTGGAAGACACGCTCCCTTGACGCAGGTTGAGCTGCGCGCTGACGATACGGCATGCCCAAACCTGAAATCAAAATCGAGCAGCTCAAAACCGGCACCGGACGCACGCCCAAAAAAGGCGAGGCCGTCACCGTGCACTACACGGGCTGGCTCACCGATGGCGAAAAATTCGATAGCTCGGTCGATCGCAAGGATCCGTTTACCTTCGTGCTTGGCGCCGGGCAGGTGATTGCCGGTTGGGACATCGGCGTCGCTACGATGAAGATCGGCGACAAAGTAAAGCTCACGCTGCCGCCCGAACTGGCGTATGGCCGCGAGGGTTATCCCGGTGCGATTCCGCCGAACGCGACGTTGGTGTTCGACGTCGAGTTGCTGAAGATCGGTTAAACCGCACTGCGCGTTTCCGGCTCGATCGACGGCGTTCGGCCGCCGGCGCACGAACCTCGGATCGGAATATTTATGAAAATCATCATCACCGGAGTTTCGCGCGGGTTGGGCCGAGCGTTGGCCGAAGAGTTCATCGCGCTTGGACACACCGTCATCGGATGCGCGCGCGGTTCAGAAGGCGTCTTTGACCTGCGCATGAAGCACGGCGCACCGCACAGCTTCGACGTCGTGGATGTTTCCAACGCGACCAAGGTCGGCATGTGGGGCGCACGCGTGCTGGGTTTTGGCGAGGTGCCCGACCTGCTCATCAACAACGCGGGTGTGATGAATGCGCCGGCTCCGCTTTGGAAAGTGCCCGCGGAGGAGTTTTCAAAGATCGTCGATGTGAATATCACCGGGGTGGCGAATGTCATTCGCGAGTTTGTGCCGGCGATGGTGGCGGCGAAAAAAGGCGTGATCGTCAACCTCAGCTCGGGCTGGGGCCGAAGCGTGGCGGCCGAAGTCGCACCGTATTGCGCGAGCAAGTGGGCGATCGAAGGACTCACGAAGGCGTTGGCCGAAGAGTTGCCCGCGGGAATGGCGGCGATTCCGCTCAACCCCGGCGTGATCGACACCGACATGCTCCGCCAGTGTTGGGCGGATGGCGCGGGTAACTATCCCAAGGCGGAAGCGTGGGCGAAAGTGGCCGCACCTTTTATTCTCAAGCTCGGGGTAAAAGATAACGGGAAAAGCCTGAGCGTCCCTGATTTTGAGGACTGAATCTCCTGCGCTGTAATCCGCCTGTTTCATGAAAACCAAGATCCCTGATAGTCTTAAAGCTGATCTGCCCGACAATAAGTGGGGCAAGCTCCTCGGCGCCACGCCGGTGATCATGGCGGTCGTGGCGACTTTGCTGGCCGGCCTCGCGTCCAGCGAGATGACGAAGGCCCAATACGAACGCGCCTACGCGGCCCAGCTTCAGTCGCGGGCAGGCGACCAGTGGGCCTTCTTCCAAGCGAAGCGCCTGCGCGGAGAAATGCAGCGCAACACGCTTGATGTGCTTTCGGCGCAGCCCGGTGCCAGCCTCACTGAAGCCGCGGATGCGCCGCCACCGCCGGCGGCTCCCGCAGCGAGTGCCGAACTATCCGCGGTGCTTAAGGCCGTGCATGACGAGGTGCCTGATGCGGAATTGGCGCCGCTCTTGTTGAAACTGTCTCCCGAGATGCTGGCCGAAGCGCAACGCGCCGCGAAGGACCACGCCGCCGATTACGATGCATTGACCGCGCCCCTCTTAGACAAACTAGAGCAAGGCGGATCGGCGATCGCACGACTCCGTTTTAACGCGTCGCGCTATGATCAGGAGGCCAAGTTGAACGCCGGCATCGCCCGGCTTTA
>JBEVND010000298.1:0-3666 GCA_040508285.1 Rariglobus sp.
GTCGGCGGCAGGTTGAGCTCGTAGAGGATGTCGGCGATGAGGGCCAGGAGCGAACCGGTTACAAAGAGGAACCACGAGATGCGTTCGGCGCGCAATCGAGGTCTCATGCGAAACAAAACCACGATCGCGGCGAGCCCGGTGAGGTAGTTGTAGAAGTTATAAACCGGCGTCCATGATCCCGAGGTCACGCGCAGCAGCGGGAAGGCGCCCGAGGTGTCGATCCACGGATTGTAGTAGAGAAGATCGCGTCCTCCGGGCACCCAGCACAAAACGGCGGTGACAACCGGAACGACCAAGGCTGCGGCGAGCAGGCGTCCGCGGAGCAGCGGGCGGCCAAGCGAAAATCTAAACGCAGTCTCGAACCAGACCACCGTGTAGAAGGGCAGGAAAGTGGACCGGACGTGCAGCATCCAGAGTTTGCCCTCGAGCGAGGTGCTGGACAGATCGAGCGCGTAATTGAGGGCCCACAGCGCATTGAGGAGGAGTCCCAGGCAAAACGGGCCCGCCAGCGTGGGGCGCAGGCGATTGCGAATGGCGAGCAGCAGGACCACCTCAAAGGCGGCTGAGAAAAGAAGCAGTGTGATTTGCCAGGACACGAAGGACGGGAGATGCGGCGAATTGCTGGAGCGAGCCTACGCCTGAAACGCGGAAAAAGACGCGCACAAAAAAGCGCGACTCCTTTGCGGAGTCGCGCCTCGAAAGAATCGGTCGGCGTCAGCGATTACTTGGTCAGGCTGGCGCGGAGATCGTCGAGCTGACCGGCGGAGCCGAGGAGCACGTTGCGCGAGGCGATGAACTTCGCGTATTCGACGATGAAGATCTTGCCCGGGGGGCGGAAGTCGAAGTCGCCTGGCTTGTCGCGGAAGAACTCGCGGTGAACGCGGGTCCAGACGAGGCGGCCGTCGGTGTCAATGTTGATCTTGGTGACGCCGAGCTTGGCGGCGGGGAGGTATTCCTCGACGTTAACGCCAGAGGAGTCGGCGATCTTGCCGCCGGCGGCGTTGATGCGGGCAACTTCGTCCTGGGGAACGGAGCTGGAACCGTGCATGACGAGAGGGAAGCCAGGAACGCGGGCCTTGATCTTTTCGAGGACGTCGAAGTGCAGGGACTGCTTGCCCTTGAACTTGAAGGCGCCGTGCGAGGTGCCGATGGCGCAGGCGAGGGAATCGCAGCCGGTCTGCTTGATGAACTCTTCGGCCTCGGCCGGATCGGTCAACGTGGCGTGGCCGTCCTCGACCTTGATGTCTTCTTCGACACCGCCGAGCATACCGAGCTCAGCTTCGACGGAGATGCCCTTGGCGTGGGCGCGCTCGACGACGCGCTTGGTGATCTCGACGTTCTTCTCGAACGGATCGTGGGAGGCATCGATCATGACCGAGCTAAAGAAGCCGGAATCGATACAGTCGTAGCAGGTCTGCTCGTCACCGTGGTCGAGATGGACCGCGAAGATGGCCTCGGGGAAGATCTCGCCGGCCGAACGGATGATGGCCTCGAGCATGCGCTTGTCGGTGTAGGAGCGCGCGCCCTTGGAGATCTGGATGATGAACGGAGCCTTGGAGTCGATGGCACCTTTGAAGAGGCCCATCGCCTGCTCGGCGTTATTGATGTTGTAAGCGCCAATGGCGTATTTGCCGTAGGCGTGTTTGAAGAGCTGCGCGGTTGTTACGATCATAGGGAAAGTGGTTAACGTGAAGGGATCAGGTTACCGACCGCACGATTTGTGCCGCAAGGGTTTTCTCCGCGCGTATTTTGCCGGCGGATGTGCAGGGTTTGCGACTGGCCACCAAACCGCTGGTTTTAACCGAGTTTCAGGCGTCCCGTGCTGTCGCCGACGCGGTTGGCTTTAACGCCGTGCATATCGAGCATCGACAGATAAAGATTGGTCATGGGCTGGTCGGACGGAAGCTGGAGGAAACGCCCCGTTTTGACCGCGCCGCCTGCGCGGCCGGCAAGGATCACGGGCAGGTCCGAGTGGTCGTGGCGGTCACCATCGCGGATACCGGAACCGTAAACGAGCAACGAGTTGTCGAGGAGCGTGCCGTCGCCTTCAGGGACACTCTTCATGCGCTCAACGAGGTAGGCGAACTGGCGGATGTAGAACTCGTCGATCTTGCGGACCTGCGCGAGTTTGTCGGCGCGTTGCTCATGGTGCGAAAGGCTGTGGTGACCTTCGGTGATGCCGAGCGTCGGGAAGGTGCGGCCGCTCGATTCGGAGGCCAGCATGAGCGTGGCGACCGGCGTGCTGCGCGTCTGGAAGGACAACACCATGAGGTCGCACATCAGGCGCATGTGTTCCTCGTAGTCGGAGGGCACGCCAGCGGGCAACGGGGTGTCGGGCCGGGCGGCGAACGATTCGAAGGACGTGACGCGGCGTTCGATCTCGCGGACGGACGTGAGATATTCGTCGAGCTTGGCGTTGTCGTTGCGGCCGAGGTCGCGCTGCAGGCGGCGGGTATCGTCCATCACGAAGTCCAGAATGCTGCGGCGTTGGCGGGCGCGGACCGTGCGGCTCTCCACGGTGTCCTGAAGCGATCCGCCGCCGAACATGCGTTCGAAGACAAGACGCGGATTGCGCTCGGCAGGCATGGGTTGCGATTCGGAGCGCCACGAGAGATTGAACTGATAGGCGCAACTGTAGCCCGAGTCACAATTGCCGGTCTGGCGGGGTGGGTCGCAGCTGAGTTCGAGTGAAGGCAGGCGGTGACCCGCGCCAACGCCGGCGGCGATCATCTGATCGATCGAACGGCCAACGCGAATATCGCTGCCGGCGGTTTTGCGCGGTTGTTCGCCGGTGAGAAACGCCGCGCTCGCCCGCGCATGGTCGCCAGGGCCATCGCCGTTGCCGTTGGCTTTTTTGTGGCTGAGACCGCTGACGACCTGGATGTCGGCTTTATGTGCTTCGAGTGCGGCGAGCGAGGAGCCGAGTTGAAACGAGGAACCGGCACCAGCCGTGGGCCACCAGTGGGCGTTGTTCACGCCATTGGGGACGTAGATGAACGCGGTGCGCAGAGGTGGCGCGAGCAATGAACCGCTGCCACCTGCGGCGCTCTCGGCGGCGCGCAGCACCGGGCCGGGGATGAGGCTCTCAAAAATTGGCAGCGAAACCATCGCACCCAAACCGGTGAGGAACTGGCGGCGATTCAAGGAGGTAGGGGCGGTCGGGAGAGGCATGGCTTCAGGGGTTGAAGTTGAAGGCGATCGGGCCGGCTGCGGGCGCGGTGGCGGGATCGTCGGGACGTTGGTTTTGAAAGGCAATACTCGCGACCACGGCGTCGATGTAGGCAGGCAACGTGTGGCCTCGGGCGGCGGCGGTTTCCACAATCGTATCGATGGTGGGGCGATCGTAATAATCGAGACCGCGGCCCAGCGCGTAGGTCAGCAAGGTGCGGGCAAAATTGCGGGTGAATTCGTCGTGGCGCGAAGTTGCGAGAACCGTTGCCAACGTGACGGGCGAATTAACGGGTTCGCCGGTGACCATTTTACCGGCGGAATCGATGACTTGCCCGCCGTCGGTCTCACGACGACGACCGAGTGAGTCGTAGTTTTCCAGGGCGAAGCCGATTGGATCGATCAACGCGTGACAGGACGCGCAACTCGGATCGCTGCGGTGTAGTTCGAGCCGGCCGCGGAGCGTCTGCGGCTGTCCGCCGCCGGCATGTTCGGCGA
>JBEVND010000330.1:0-9025 GCA_040508285.1 Rariglobus sp.
CCGGCCTTGAGCGCGATCGCGGAAAGGGTGGGGGATTCAGGGGGCATTTGCTGAACGGTTCGACAACCACTCCCTTGTTTAAGGAATGCGCGCAAGCGATATTCTCTACGTCAGCCTCGATCACCCCGACCCCTTCGAGTTCTACCCCCATGAAAAATCGTCGTATTCAGTTTGGTTCCAGCGTGCGTATCGCCGCGGTCGCATTCGCATCGTTCTGTCTCCTGCCGGCCCACGTGTTGAAGGCCGCCGATATTTCGCTGACCGCCGACGGGGCTTTCGCGGGAACCGGTGGCTGGAGCAACGGCCAGGCTCCGACCGCAGGGAACAACTATTTCAGCAGCACCTATAGCGTGGTTACCGCGTTGGTTGGGGCGGATATCGTTTTTGCGGGCGACAGCCTTACCTTGAATGGCGGATTTCTGAATGTGCGCACCGGCAACAGTTCGGTGACCGTGAATGATTTTCGCATCACCAACGGCACGGTTCGAAACCTCGTGGATGGAGTCAACCCCACCATACTTGGAAACATCACGCTGACCGGTTGGGGGTTGTTTTCACCCACGGGAAATTCCGTGCAAAACCGCAGTATGCGAATCAACGCGGCGATCGGAGGAACCGGAGAGCTGCGCGTGAGAACAGGCACGGTGTTTCTCAACTCGGCCAACAACACCTATTCGGGTGGCACGCTCCTGCAGACAGACGCCGGCTTCGCGACCCGCCTTAACGTATCGCGCGACGGCGCCCTCGGCACCGGCAATGTCTCGGTGAAGTCGGGCTCGTTTCTGTCCCTCGGCGGCGGGACAACCCACAACTACCTGGGAAACACGGCCTCCCTGATTCTGGAGAACAGCTTAACTCCCGGTTCGATCGCCTTGTCCTTCACCGGGACCGATCTCATCGGAGGCATTTCTTTTGATAACGGGACCACGTGGGCCGCGGCCGGCACATGGGGCGCGGTGGGTTCGGGCGCGATGTTTGAACACAGCGTTTTCACCGGCACCGGTTGGCTGGAAGTCAGCGCGATTCCCGAGCCCTCGACCTTCGCGCTGTTGATGGGCGGATGCGCCTTCTTGTCAGTGGCCTGCAGGCGCGTGCGTCCTTCTTCGATTTCTTGAACGAAAACCGCTCGTTCGAACGGTTTTATTGTCCTAACTTAAACACATACCCCCCCCATGCTCCGGATTACCCCATCCAGAAAGTTTTCGCGTGGTTTCACGCTGGTCGAGTTGCTCGCGGTCATTGCCATCATCGGTGTGTTGGCTGCGATTGTAATTCCTGTGGTTGGAAGCGTGCGGGCCAGCGCTCGCACGTCCACGGCGACGAGTAATCTACGTCAACTAGCAGCAGCGCAGCTTTTGTATGCCAGTGAAAACAAAAGTGAGCTTACTCCGGTCCACTCCTATGCGCTTAGAAAAAAAGCAGACGGCTCTCCTGATCAACGCAGTTGGATGATGTGGCTCATGCCTTATGTATATCCTGAGATTACAACCAGCACGCAGCTTAATACGCGCCGCGTTGCGGAGTTGACCGTGTTTGATGTGCCGGAATCTGAAAGACTGTCCGGTGTTCAATCCATCGCGATGAACTCGTTAATTGCGACCCCTGCTGGTCCGGCTGATTACAGGATCAGTGCTATGCCACGTCCATCCGCGATCATTATGTTGGGTGAGTTGGTTGAGGGTCGAGGGACCGACACCATGGATCCTCATGATAGGGGTAGAGGTTTGCACGGGTTAAGCACTCCTGCTTTCCGGCGATCAGGCGAGAAGGCATTGATGGCTTTTTGTGACGGCCACGTGGAACCTAAGGGCATCCAAGATCTGGCGTTTAATGGGAAGACCCAGCTAACCAATCCTTGGACCTGGAAGTAAGACTTCACTTCGTCAGGGGTTTTCAAAAATCCGAATCCGGCGCGACCCCCGCCGGCCTCGATAAGTTCTATAGATCCAAATAACTTCAGATAATCGTGTTTTTTCGCCTCCTTTTCTCCGCTGTTTTAATTTCGTTTTTAGGATGCGAGACATCCTCCTTCGCCGCATCGCCCGGACGAGGCGAGGTGCTGCTGCCGGTGGAAAAGTGGCGGGTGCAGGCCGCATCGGAACCTACCGTTGCGCCGGTGGAGAAAAGCTGGGTGGCGAGCCTGTCTCGCGTGGATGGCGCGGCCGATTCGGTCTGGTATGAACAAACCATCACGTGCCCGGCCGATTGGAACGACGGACGCCGCGTGTTTTTGGATTTCGAACGCATCGAAGGCGACTCGATCCTGTTCATAAACGGAACGCGTGTGGCCGAGATGCTCGCGCCCGGTGGCGAGGTCGAACTGACTTCGATTCCGGCCGGGCGCGATCTGCAGGTCCGCGTGTTTGTCACACGCGCTTACACGGGCATTTCGCGCACGTTCGAGCAGGATTTGCTGCGCTACGCCGTTCGCAAATCGCGCGATACGATTCCGATGAAGGAATGGAAGCGCGGCATCACCGCGCCGGCACGGTTGGTTTCCCGTCCGGCCAAGGCCGCCGTGACCGATGTGTTTGTGATCACGTCGTGGCGTGAAAAATCCATCACGCTCGAGGTCGAGGTGGATGCCAAGTCCGGGGCCGGCGGAGTTGTCTTGGAAGCGGTCGTCACCGACGCGGAAAAACGGACTGTGCTTTCGTTCAAAACCGCGGCGCTTTCGGTGCCTGCCGGGCGCAGCGTGCAGCGGTTGTCGTCCCCGTGGCGCGATCCGATCACGTGGGAACTCGACAAGCCGCATCTCTACCAAGTCAACGTGCGGTTGACCCAGGCGGGCGGAGCCGTCGACACGGCACCGGCCACGACGTTTGGATTTCGTGAAGTG
Organism: Rariglobus sp.; assembly: GCA_040508285.1. GTDB lineage: Bacteria > Verrucomicrobiota > Verrucomicrobiia > Opitutales > Opitutaceae > Rariglobus. The sequence continues at coordinate 2,840 of JBEVND010000330.1, forward strand.
TGGGCCGACGGACGGACGCTCATACTCAACGGTCATCCGATCCGTCTGCGCATGACCGATCTTTACGGCGCTTCGGCCAACGCGCTCTCGTTTTACCGTCTGATGGGTTACAACTCGGGTCAGATCCAGCCGCACGCCAAGCTCTGGTGGGACACCTGGAACGACACGCCGCTGCTCGACGAAGCGATGATCGCGGAGGCGGATCGCCTTGGTTTTGCGCTTACGGCTCCGGCTCCCACCTTGAACGGACCGGGCACGGGATTGATCCACAACGCGCCGCTGCGCGAAGCCTATGAACGCGAGATGCGTCGCTTCATCCGCAAATATCGCAACCACCCGTCGCTGCTTGCCTGGGCGGTGGGCATGAACAGTTACAACCCCACCTCCAACATCCACGCGCCCACGCTGGGACGCCGCGAGAGTTCACCGACCGAGCGCGGTCGCACGATTGAGAAGGCGGTCGAGATCGCCCGCTCCGCGGATCCCACACGCCTGTCGTTCTCCCACGCGGATGGCGGCTTCGGCGATATTTCCACCGCCAACGTTTATCTGAACTTCGCGCCGTTGCAGGAGCGTGAGGAATGGCCGATGGCCTGGGCGAAGTCCGGCGACATGCCTTACTCCGCGGTCGAGTTTGGCCAGCCGTTCACGGCCAACTTTTGGAAAGGAAACCAGTTTTTGATGACCGAGTATCTGGCGATGTATCTCGGCGATCGCGCCTACGAGCGTGAAACCGAGGGCGGACTCGCCGCATTGGTGGACATCGGTCTCGCCAACAAGCGCGGCTTCGGCGACTGGAAGAAAGTCGATACGTCGTTGTTTCCCGGATACTGGGAATACCAGGATCTCTTCGTCGAGCGCACCAACCGCGCCTGGCGCACGTGGGGCGTAAATGCCGGCTGGGTTCACTGGAACCTCGATGTCGGTTATGGCAACCGCTCGGCCTCGCCCGTCGATACGAGCTTCCTCTCACGTTATAAAAATATGCCGGCGCCCGTGACCGAGCGGCCGTCGTGGGCGAACAAGAATTTCGATATCCACAGCAAGGCCAATCATGCGTTCCTCGCCTACATCGCCGGCGGCGGTGTGCACACGGATCGCACGCACGCCTTTTATGCGGGCGAACGGTTTGAGAAACAGATCGCGATTGTCTGGGATGGTGCCGACACGAAGACCGTCACGGTTTCATGGACGCTGGCCGCCGGCGAAACGAAGACGGCCAACGATTCAAGACAGGTAACGATCGCGCCCGGCCAGATTCTGTTTGTTCCGCTGACGCTCACCGCCCCAAAGCAGGACGCGGTGCTGTCGATGCGCGTCACCGAGGGAGACAAGGAAATCGCCGCCGACACCTTTGCGATCCAGGTTTTCGAAAAACCCACCCCCGTCGTGCTTTCGTCGCGCGTGGTGTTGTGGGATCCCGCCGGCAAGAGCGGCGATTGGCTGCGCAGACTCGGCGTAAAGCCGGTGGAGTTTCGCGCGGGCGAAAAATTTAACGCGAACGACGTGCTGGTCATCGGACGCGAGGCGCTCAAGCCGGGTGAAACGATTCCTTACACGGCGAAGGATATCGAGCTGGGCCTGCGCGTGTTGGTTCTGGAGCAACAACCGGCGGTATGGGAAATGCTCGGCTTCGAGACGCTGGAGACGATGCCTCGCTATGTGTTCGCCGCAGATGCGCAGAGCCCGGTGCTCGCCGGCCTGAAGGCCGTCGATCTCCTCAACTGGCGCGGGTCGCCGGACCTGTTGCCGGAGGGACAGCATGTCCGCACCTACGACAACCTGCGCGCGCCGCATTGGACCAACCGCCACGCAGTCGCCTCGGTGGTGTTAAAGACACCGGAAGTAGTCGGGTTCACGCCGCTGCTCAAAACCGAATTCGACCTGGCCTACACGCCGTTGCTGGAGTGGCGGCAGGGCAAGGGCGTCGTGTATTTCAGTTCGCTCGATTTCTCGGGACGCGTGGGCATCGATCCGGCGGCGACGCGACTGGCGGATAACCTGATGCGTTCGCTGGAGCGTCCGCTGCCCGCCACGGTGCCGGTCCATTATCGCGGCGACGCGGCGGGTGAGGCGTTGCTGGGACGTTTGCAAATCGCCGCGCAGAAAACCGCGCCGGCGAACGGCACCTCCGCGCTTTGGGTGCTTGGCGGCGACCAACCGGAGTCGGCCGATGTCGCGGCGTTTATCCAGAGCGGCGGCACCGTTCTGCGTCTGCCGCAAAGCGCGAAGGCGTTGCGCGCGGCGGGAGTGGCGGCCGAGGACCGTTCAATCGCACGGGTGGTCGCGCCCGCGGAGCCGGTTTCGGTGCTGCGCGGCGTGGGCCCTGAGTTGCTGCGCTGGCGCGAGGCTTTGGCCGCCACGGTTTTTTCCGAAGGCGAAGGCGTTGTCGCCGGCGGCATTTTGCGCGGCAAGGTTTCCGGCAGAGGCCGCGAGATCTGGTTGCAGGTGTCTCCCGATCTACTTGCGGACAAACATGCCGATGCCCCGGCGAAGCGCGAAGCGGTGCAGTTGAGCGTGTCGCGTCTGCACCGGTTGACCGCCCAGGTGCTGACCAATCTCGGCGCGACGCCGTCCCCGTCGCTTTCGAACCGTGTGGCCACGTTGGGGCGCGTCGCGAGCTTCCAGCCGATCAGCGGCTGGAACGTGCTCGGCCCGTGGAAGAGCGGTCTGCGTAACGGCAAGGCGCTGATGGACGAAGTCTGGCCGGGTGAAACCGATGCGATCGCGGGCGACGACAATCCCAACACGACCTATCGCCGCGCGGACGGCACAATGCTTGACTGGCGCCGGGTGGTGAACGCGAACGAGACCGGCTACGTGAATTTCCAGAAAGAGTTCATGTCCGGCGAGGGCTCCGTGGTTTACGCGCAACGCAAAATCAGGTCCGAGAAAAACCGGATCGTGCGGATGCGACTGGGCGCTGATTACTGGCTGCGTTTCTGGGTGAACGGAAAGCTCCAGCTCGACGTCTCCGAGGCGCATGCTTCGCCGCAGCCGGCGGCCTTCCAGATCGACGTGCCGCTGCGCGCCGGGGAAAACGTGCTCACGATCAAGGCGGGCGCGGGGTCCAAGGGTTTCGGATTCTGGGCCGACATGGGCGAGCCTGCGGGCGGCGGCGCGGCCGCGTCGGGCCCGGCCGACATGGGACCGCCCGTCAATTTCTACACACGTCTCTTCAAGCCCTTCGATCCGTATCAGTTCCACTATTGGTAATCCGTCACCGAATCATGAATACATTTTTATCCACCTTGGGCACCGTCCGCCGGCTGGTTGTGTTTCTGGCCGTCGGCCTTGCCGCGGTCCAGGGGCGGGCACAGGAAGAAAAGCCGCTGCTCGACTACCGCTTCGACCAGACGTCGGGCGTGACGGTCAACGACCGCGGCTCGGCGAATCTGCCGCTCACGGCGAGCGCGGCGCTGGGCTGGTCCGCCCGGGGAACCGGGGTTGCCGGCGGCACCGCGCTGGGCCGCGTTGGCGATCGCGACGTGGTTCTCGAAAACCGCAGAGCCGGCGGACGCGGGCTCGACGGGTTGCGCGCGTTCACCGTTTGCGGATGGTATAAGGCCCGTTTCCTCGAGCGTTCGAACGGCGTGCTTTTCGAGCTGATGCCCTCCGACGGACTTGGCTACCGGTTGCATCTGGCCAGCCGCCACAATGAAGCGGGTGTGATCGAGTATTCCCTCGTCAGCTCGATGATGCCAAAGGAGCCGACACCTCAGGCCAAGGGCGGCGTGCAGTATTCGCCCTGGGAAAACGCGCTCGCGGTCGAGGATGAGTGGGTGTTCTTCGCCGCGGTGGTCGATTTGCGCGACTCCACGCGCACGATCACGTTTTACTCGGGCTCGGCGAACAAGACGCCCGAGGTGATACTGGGTTCGTTTGCGAAGCCGGCGAGCTGGGCGGATTTCACCGGCACGGGTAAAATCTCCGGCGTGCGCGTGGCGAATTCCGCGGATATGAATCAGCCGGTGCCCGTGGGATTCTATTTCGACGACTTGTCGTTTTTCGGTTCGGCCAAGGAGAGCGGCGGTGCGCTCAGTGCGTCGGAGATCCGCGCCGTGTGGGAACGCACGACGGGCAAGAAGGGAGGCGTCCGATGATCGCCTCGCATCCCGAGTCGTCACATGTCGAACCGGTTGAAACCTCGCAGGCCGAGCGCGTGCGTTTGCTGGATAACGTGAACGTGCTTTTGGAAAAACGCCGCGAGGCCGCCCGTGCTGAGCGCGCCCGCTATTTCCGGCCCGACGCGTCGTCTCCCGAGCGCTACGAACGCAGTCTCGCCACCTATCGCGAAGACTTGATCGCGCTCCTGGGCTGGCCGTTGAACGAACCGACGCCTCCGATCTCGGCGGAGGTCACGGAGATTGCGAACGACGAAATGGGACGCATCCAACGCGTGCACGTGGGGACGGTCGCGGGCCTCAAGGCCTACGGCATTCTTTTCCTGCCCCCGGGCCCGGGAAAACATCCGCTGGTGATCGCCCAGCATGGCGGCCACGGTTCGCCCGAGCTGGCGGCGGGGTTCTGGCCGGAGGCGCCTTCCAATTACAATGGCATGATCACGCGCCTGCGCGAACGCGGCGCGGCGGTGTTTGCTCCGCAGTTGATCGTGTGGGATCGCGGGCAGGATCCGAAGTTCGATCAGCACCACATGGACCGGAAGTTCCGGCATCTGGGCGGTTCGCGCGCGGCCTTCGACCTGTGCCAGCTGCGTGATCTGTTTGCATGGCTGGTGACGCACCCGGAAATCGACGCGGACCGCATTGGCATGACGGGGTTGTCCTACGGCGGTTTCTACTCGTTGGTTTTCGCCGCGCTGGAGCCGCGCATTCGTGTGGCGGTGTCGTCGTGTTTCGTGAACGACCGGCATCGCTATGACTGGGAGGACTGGGTCTGGACGGGCAGTGCGAAGCGGTTCCTCGACGGGGAAATCGCCCGCATGATCTGCCCGCGGCCGCTCTTTTTGGAGGCGGGCGCGCGGGACGAATTGTTCGACGCGGAGGGCTTCGGTCCGGTTGCGGGCGAGGTTTCGGCGGCGTATCGCGCGCTTGGCCGAGAGTCGGCGTTCGAATCGCGCCTGCACCCGGGCGGGCACGAATACGATCCGGACGGACGCGCGGGCGAGTTTCTTCTCAAGTGGCTCTGACGCCCGACCGGGGCCGGTGGATCAAGGAACGAGCGAACCGGTGATTTCGAAGGAAAAACGGGTGCCCGTCGAAATCACGGAGAATTCCACGCGTTTGATCTCCGGCATCGGGGTGTCGATCGGCGTGAGCAACGCGGCGGCGTCCAGCACGCTCGTCGTAAAGGCCGATCCTTCGGAGACGGTGATGCGAAATGCGCGCCCGGACTCCCTGAGCACCACGCCCGATGGTTCGATCACCACCTCGGCTTTGGTCATCCAGGTGAAGCGATAGACCGTGCCCGCGGGGAGCCCGTCCACCTCGTCGATAACACGCACGCCGCCGGTGCCGGTCGAGGCGACCGTGCGATGCAGACGCCGGAGCGTTTTCGGATACAACGCGGTGAGGTCGAAAGTGACGGAAGGATGCGGAGTCACCGATCCTTGCACGAGAGGGCAGTTTCCCTCGGGGTCGGGCGCGACATCGCCGATGCGGGGGAGCGAATGGCTTTCGGGGCCGAGCCGGAATATTTTCCAGCGGTCCTCGCCCCAGAGTTTCACGCCCATGGCTTCAAGCCGGTGATACTCCTCCATGCCGAGATCGACCGCCCAGCGCACGCCGCCCGCCTCGATGATGAACGAGCCGGCGTCGATGTGGCCGTGGCTGAGTGTGGCGCGGCCGCCCTTGGCGCCGACCCAGAGGGCGTCGGCGGTCCATGACTCGCGCCAGAACGCGACCGGATTGGGGCCATTGCCAATCCATGCGAGGGGCGGCGGGGCGTTGTTCTCCAAGTGGGCGGGATCCATCCACAGCAGTGACAGGGCAAAGAGACGGTTTTCCGTCCACAGCACCGGTTCGAGCGGACCCCGGATGACCGATTTGAGGAACTCCGCTTCGGTGCGAGTCGCGGCGGCATCATTGAAGTGTCGGCCGAACCAGAACAACGCGGGCAGTGGAATGCGCAACGCGCGCGAATCGAAATACGGATAGAATTCACGGGACGGACCCACCATGTGCATCATGTAGGTCGCGCTCTCACGGAAGCCGGGCAAGGCGTCGA
>JBEVND010000340.1:0-4858 GCA_040508285.1 Rariglobus sp.
ACGCGGAGCCTCAGAAATGTGCGGGACGAGGCACCGTCTTCTGGGAGCGCCGTCCGGACTTTAACGCGTGTGCCTCCGTTGTCGGGGAGCGCGGTGTAGTCTTGCTGAGTGGTTGGGAGGCCGGGGCCGTTGATGACGCCCGTTCCGTAAGCATGACCCTGCTGCCACGAAATCAGATCGGTCGAAACCTCCACCCCATAGCGCACTCCCGGACGCTCCGTCGGAATGAAAAACTCGATTTCGAGCTCTCTGATGGCACCGGTGTCCACCATCGCGACGCGTGCCGGCGGCTCCGCATCGACCACCGCGGGATTTGAACCCATCGCGTATTCCATCAACGCCGATCGACCGTCTCCATCCGTGTCTGAATCGGGCGATAACACGCCATGCAGTTCGCTCCACGCCGCGAACGGGCTCAGCACGGAAAGCGTGAGCGTGGCCGTGCGCGAGCCGGCGACATTGGTTGTTTCCAACGTGATCGCATAAGTGCCCGCCATCGTCGGCGTCCCGCTGATTTCGCCTGTCGCGGGGTTCACGCTCAAACCTGCAGGGAGTCCCGAAGCCGCGTAGCTATCGACCGTCTGCGTGGAGGTGATCGCATACGTGAACGCCTGGCCGACCACCCCGCGCGCCACCGTCGCGCTGTTGATCGCAGGCGCCATCGTGAACGTAATTCCATCCACCCACGCAGTGTCGGAGTTGGAGCTGGTGGTGGCGTTTTTTTCGTAGGACCAGCGGATCGTGCGCGCTCCGGTCAGCGTGCGCGTGACCTGCTCCCACTCGGTCGCGCCCGATCGCGTCAAAAAGCTGTCACCGCCCACCCGGTAGCGCAGGTAATCGGCGCCGGTTTCCGACGACGTCTTCCACCAGAAGGTCAGCACGCCGGCGCCCGGCGTGGTCGTTTCGATCCAGCTCGTGCCCCCATTGGTGATCTGGCCCGCGCGCACGGAAACGCGCCCGACCTGCGCGTCGTCATCAACGATTTCCCAGACTTCACTTCCGCCGGAAGAGAAGTTGAGCGAAGGCGCATCCACCGCCGCCGCGTAATTATCCGGCAGGATGTTGAACCACACTGTGCGCGAGGCGGTGCCGGCGGCGTTGGTCGCGCGGAGGGCGATGCTAAAACTCCCCTCCTCCGTGGGCGTGCCCGAGATCACGCCGGTCGTTGCATTCAACGACAGCCCAGCCGGCAGGCTCGTCGCAACAGCGTAAGTCGTGGGGTTGCCCGCCGACTGGATCGAGTAGGTAAAGGGCACGCCAACCTGGCCCGATGTGTTCAACCAGCCGCCGATGCGCGGGGTGAACGCGCTGGTGACACCCACGCTGCCCGTGATGCGATAAGCGCCCACACTTCCATAGTTGGTGTAGCCATCCGTGGTGCCCGTGCCTTTGCCCGCACCGGTGATCTGCAACACGTAAACGCCGGCCGGCAGCGTGGTGCTGATCGACGGATAAATGGAGTCCTGTGGATCATCCTCGGCGAGCGTGTTGCCCGCAAAATCCTTGATCGTGAGCTTGGCGTCCAGGTTCGGCTCACGCAGCCATGTCGCCGTGGCCAGCGTGAAGTTCACCGCACCCGAGGTGGCAAACATGTAGGCATCGATATCGCCCGAGCGTTCGATGATGCCGGACTTGTTTACCGTGACCGCGCCCGCCGCGAGCAAAGCCATGGCGCTGGTGCTCACCGAAGACACATCGTCATCCTTGTAACCGGCATGATTCTTGATCGACGCGATGATCCGCAAATCGTCCTCGGTATTGCTGGCTGCCACACCGTTCTTCACATATTCGCCTTTGCTCCACTGCGAGAGCGTCACGCTGTAAGAGTTGCCCATGAGCGGGCCCCAGCTCGGCGTCTCGGTTTCGTTGCCGTCGTAGTAATTATTCGTGCCGCCAACCAGGCCGTCATGGGACAGGCCAAGCGTGTGCCCGACCTCGTGCGAAACCGCATCGGCGATGGATTTCGAGCTCATGCCCAAGCGGCTAGAAATGGCCCAGCACGGCACCGTGGAGGAGAAACTGTAGCCCGCCGTATTCCAGCTATTCGGGTAAGCCACGCCACCGCCGGTCCCGCTCCACCAATGAGTCGAAGTCGTGATGATGCAGCGCATGCGTTTGCGCACCGGCGCCGCCGCATAACGCTCCGGATCGGTGGTCACCTCGATGTTGAAGGGCCGATAATCCTCCTGCACCAACCGCACCACCGACGTCATCTGCGTCGAGGTGAGGCCGCTGTTGGCGACCGTGAACGTAGCCCCGCCGTTCCAATCCGGATCGGTCACCGTCTCGCCGTCAAAATCGAGAAAGATAACCGCAGCGACCTGCGATTGAGGAACCGGCAGGCCGGCGGGTGGTGCTTCTTGCGGTTCGGTTTTGCCCGCCTCGTCCGAGGCAGCTGCGCGCGCCAACGTCGCCTCCTCCGCTCCGTGCGCGTGAGCGTGGCTGTGATCGTGCGCGGAGTCGTGGTCGTGTGTATCCTGCACGCCATTTCCAACCACCCGCATTTCGGTGCAGATCACCGTGTCGCGTTCCTTTTCGAGCAGGTAAACCCGCCCGTCGCGTCCTTCGGCGAGCACGTAAGCGAGCCCGGGCTTCGAGTCCGGCAGGATGCGGCCGACGACGTTGCCGTTGACGAGACGCGTCAGTGAAAACGTGCCGCCATCATCGAGCCGCCCGCCCACCATTACCCGCCCATCGAGCTCGCGTTGCAAAAGATTGATCATGCCCTCCACGCCCATGCCGCCCGGCAAAGGCAGGGCCAGCCGCGTGCCACCGCCCATCGATCCCGCCGCAACCGGCACCTCCACCGCGACTGGAAACGCGCGGAGCACGCGATCCGCATAACTCGGCACATCGTGCGCCGGCCGGATCACGTTGGCCGTCGTGCCTACATCAAGCGCCGGCTCCACCCGCCACCAACCTGGAGAAACAATGGTGCGTGAAGCTGGATCAAACGGATCGGAAGCCTTTTCGACTGCACCGGCCTGGTCCGCAATACCCGATGGAACACGCGGTTCTTCATGCTGCTCGGGGTTCCTCAGCCAGAATGCCACCCCCGAAAACAACACGACCAAAAGAAACACGAACGAGAGGCGGCGTATGCGGATGAAAAAGGGCGAAACCATGCGGTTACCACTGCACTTCCCGCTCCTTTACTGAGGGTTAAAACTACCTAATCCGCGGATGAATTTGATGCAATTCACCAGCGGAAAAGCGCGTGGCATTGGGTAGCGCTACGCAATCGAGGCGGCACTGCCGATGCACATTATCGGGCATGAAAAGAACGCTGTCTTTTTTAACTCTCGCAGGACTCACCTGTCTTCGCCCTGCCACTGCTGAAACCCTGCACTGGGGCGGCGGAACCTCTGGCACCAGCACGTTTTTGTCGACCGCCAGCAACTGGTTGGAGAACACCGCTCCGACCACGACCAGCGACCTGATTATCAGTGGAAACAACGGCACCGATCTGATCCCCACACTAATCTTCGGTGCCGACATCGCGATCCGCTCACTCAGCGCCGATAACGCCAACGGTGAATTTGGCGCCAACGGTCTGCGTATCGGACCGACCACCTCCAGCAGTTCAACGACTGCGCGCATCGTCACCTTCGGCACCGCCGGAATCCCCATCATCTCCGCCACTAACAACGCGGCCCTGACCATCTGGCGCTTCACGGCGACCGCGTCACAGACGCTCAATCTTGGCTACACCGGCCTCGGTGATATCTATACCGACGCCAGCTCAAGCGTTACCATCGGCACTGCCAACATCACCGGAACCGGTGGTATCAACAAGACCGGCGCTGGTCTCCTCACGCTAGGATCCACCAATGCGTTTACCGGCGGACTGACCATCAGTGCAGGTGTGTTGAGCACCGACAGCAGTCTCAACCTGGGAGCCAAAAGCGCGGCCGATGCCGTGGTCATCAACGGCGGCACGCTGCGCTTCACCAACAGCACGGGCATCACCAACACCAACACTCGCGGCTTCCAGGTCGGATCGTCCACCGGCACGATCGAAGTGCAGAACGGCGCCGTGCGCTTCGGCACGACCAACACGTTCGGCAATGTGAGCGGTCAGGATGGCATCCTCCGCAAGACCGGCACCGGCATCCTTTCGTTCGAAAATGGAACCAACACCACACACACCGGCGGCACATTGCTGGAGGCTGGCTCTCTCGTTCTTGCGCTCAACTCCACGCTCGGCGGCAACACCAGCGTGGCCGGCTTGACCGCGGCCAGCGGCACCACTTTTCGCGGCAGCGGCACGGTCAACGGAAACTCCAGCTTCGCCAACGGTGCCGTCATCGACATCGCCACCATGGGTGGCTCGGTCACGGTTTCGAACGCCATCGGCACCCTCTCATTCAACGGCAACCTCGCCTTGGGCGATGTCTCGCTGCTGTTCGATCTTGGCGCACCCGGCACCAGTGATCTGATTTCCCTCACCTCCGGCCACGTGCTCACCATCGGCAACGGGACCTTTGACCTGACGAATTTCACCTTCACCGCATCGGGCGGACTAACCGACGGCACCTACACGCTGATCTCCAGCAACCAGACGATTGTCGGCAGCTTTGGCGGCACCGTGACCGGCACCCTCAACGGTGCGGATGTGACCCTCGTCATGGGCAACGGTGGCACCACCATCGATCTCTTGGTCACCGGCTCGGCGATTCCCGAACCCTCATCGGTCGCGCTGCTCGCTGGTGCATTCGTTCTGGCAGGTGCTTCGCTACGCCGCAGTCCGCATGTTCGTCGCTGATTTTTGTTAAGATAATCGATTGTTCGGGTTCCCAGTTCGGCCCCTTCCTGAAACGGAAGGGGCTTTTTGTTGCAGGGAAGAAATGGGGTCGCA
>JBEVND010000361.1:0-3179 GCA_040508285.1 Rariglobus sp.
GAGTCCGCGGGAGACGTTGCTGTGAAGCGTGGAGTAGGGAATGACGGGGCGGTTGTCACCGAGCGCGGCGGAGCCTTTGGCGAGGCGGAGGGATCCGGAGAAGCGTTCGGTGCGGCCGGGGCCGGTGATTTCCACAATGCGGTCGTCGCCGCTGACGACAAAGAAGAGGAGGCGGCGGGCGGTGGTTGGGTCTTTGATGAAAAGTCCTGTGAAGTGCTCGATGTAAACGGCGAGCGGGCCGACGCGGGGCTTGGAGCCGTCGGGCAGGGCGCCGGCGTTGCCGAGGATCATGCCGTCGGTGGTGTAGGTGATGAACGTGGACTGCTCGACGTTGTGGACGAGGACGAGGTCGTCGACGATGCCGGCGATGCCGGACATGGTGCTGAAGGCGGCGAAGTCGTCCTTGGGGTCGTTGATGCCGGTGATCCACTCGATCTTGCCATCGGTGACTTTGATGAGGCGGTTGTCGGTGGCGCGGTCCCAGAACGTGAGGTGGCGGTGCGGGCCGGAGTTGACGGCGTAGAAGGTGGAACCGCCGATCTTGGCCGAGGCGAAGTGATCGCCGTTGGTGTAGCGCGAAGGTTCGGACAGATGGCGGGCGTAGGTGCCGTTGAGATAAATGGGCAGGCCGCTGGCGTCGAAGGACGCGGGGGCGAGCAGGCCGTCGCGTCCGTGGAGCGTCAGGCTGCGATCGATCCAAGAATAACGGTCGAAGGCGGCGGGGGCGTAGCGCTCGTTGTCTTGGACGAGACCGTCGGCGTTGAGATCGCGCCAGGAGAGGCCGCTGCTTTTTTCGTCGGCGCTAAAGAAGGCGAAGGGGACCCAGCGGTCTTTTTCCCAGGTCCAGAGACCGGCGCCGCCGGGGGAAGAGGCGCGGTTGAATTTGGAGAGGCGGAAAAGGAAGCGGCGGCCGTTGTCGGCTTTGAAGGCGATGACGTGGCCGTAGCCGATCTCGGCGACGGCTTCCATGAGCGGATTGACGGTGGTGCCGTCGGCGCCGAGGGCGAGATCGTGGAGGGCGGTGATGCGCCAGTTGCCAGGGCGGGCGGGATCGGAGGCGTAGCCGGCGTAGTCCACCTTGGCCTCGACGAAGACGGTGGAATCCTTGGGCGACGGGCTGTAGTAAATCGTGGATACGTCGTCGAGATCGGGACCGACGACATTGTAGGCGACAGGTCCGCAGAAGTCTTCGAGCCACTTGCCGTCGGCAGTGAGGCGGATGAAACGCTTGGGGACGGGGTGGGCTTCTTTCATCCAGAGCGTGCCGTCGGCTGCGAAGGCGAGGCCGGTGATGTGTTGGAAGGCGAGTGGATCATAAACGGGCTGGGTGCGCGGCTTGCCGCCGAGGCGTCCGAAGGCGGCGAGGGGGCGGCCGTCGGCGGTGAATTTTTTGATCTGCTGGCTGGTGCCGAGATCGCTGACGAAGAGATGGCCGGTGGCGGGATCGGCGGTGACGGCGCGGGGATCGACGAGGCCGGTGATGACGGGCGTGGTTTTGCCGGTGCGGACATCGACGCGCACGACGGAGTCGCGGGTGCAGGCGAGCAGGGTGTTTTCGTCGAGGCGGTGGAGTCCGCGGGCTTCGACGACGAGGTCGGGGAGACGTTTGCCGGAGGCGAGGTCGATGACGCCGAGGGATTTTTTGGCGGGGTGGCTGTAGATCGCGCGGCCGCCGGCGATGACGAAGCCGGGGGGCGTGAGCGCGTCGGACGGGAGGTCGAGGTCCACCTCGTTGAGTCCGGCGAGCTTAAGCGTGGTGCCGGTGGCGGGGTCGATGAGGACGAGGGCGGCGGTGCGGTCGGGTGCGCGGCCCTTGCTGGTGATGAGCGCGGCGCGGCCTTCGGCGGCGGCGACGGCGAGGACGGACTGGAAGTTGCCGGGAGAACGTTTCCAGAGGGAGACGCCGGTCTTCGGATCGATCTTGCGGAAGGACGGTTCGCCCTCCTGGAGACCGCCGCCGAGGTAAACGCCGGTGGAGTCGGAAGCGACGACGCCGTTGGAGCCGTGTTGTCCGCCGAGGGAGCCGAGACCGTCTTCGGTGCGGTAAGGAGGGCGGGCGGAGTTGCCCACGCTGCCGAGGAAATTCATGCCGACGCCGTCGAAGAGCAGGGCCTTCCAGAGATAGTCGCCGGCGGGGAGCGGGTCGCCGTAGCGATCGCGGCCGTCCCACGCGACGGTGGTGCGGCCGGCGGGACGTTTCTCGGCGCGGACGAGTTCGCGGAGAATCCAGCCCTTGTCGTCGGTGATGACGACGGTGAGACGGCCGACGCGCGGGAGATCGAGGTTGATGGATTCGGAGGAGGACGCGGAGGAGGCAGGCGCGGTGGTTGAGGTGGTGGCGACTTGGAGCTCGGCGGCGTTTTCGACGAGGACGGCTTCGCCCCACGTGTCGGGGTAGAGCGTGGCCTCGGTGGGCAGATCTTCGACCGTGATGCCCGGACCGTCGGACGCGTGGAGCCAGAGGGCATCGACGTTGGTCGAGCCGGCGGGGTCGGAGAAGATGACCTGGAAATCGAAACGGAAACGCTCGGGCACGCGGCGGAAACCGAGGGCGCGCCACGGGAGGGCGATCTCGGCGGTGTAGCCAAAGGCGGCGGGTGTGAGCACGACGCGGGCGTCGGCGAGCGGGCCGACGAAGTCGAAGGGCGCGGAGCCGACGGGCGAAGTGAAGACGTAGGGCGCTTTGACGGAGGACTTGGGGCGGTGCGCGTAAACGAGCGTGTTGCCCTCGTGCTTGCCGAGAATGACGCGTTGCGGGCCGGTTTCGGGGGAGTTGAAGAAGAGCGAGACGGCGTCGCCGCCCTTGAGCATTTCCTGCGCGGATGAGGCGGAGTTGAGGAGCGGGCTGGTGTCGCGGACCTCGACGAAGGCGTAGAGGTTTTGGTTGTCGTGCGCGAAACGGGCGCGGGCCTGGCCGGTTTTGTTGGCGAGAGTGTGGACGGGGATGTCGGACCATTCCGTGGAGGAGCCGTCGAGGAGCGGCGGCGTGGTGAGGCGGCCGATTTCAGTGGGCGCGGCGGAGGCGAGGACGGTGGAGGCGAGGAAGAGGGGGAGCAGGGAACGCATGGGGTGAGGCGTGAAATGGGGGCGAAGTCCCTGCGCACAGGCGGCGGGCGTGGTTGAGCCACGCCCCTACGACGGAAGGAGCGAACTAGTTGAGCCAGAGGCAGGCGGTGACG
>JBEVND010000388.1:0-4199 GCA_040508285.1 Rariglobus sp.
GATCGTGAAGCCGTTTTAACTATTCTCCGTGAGCTTAAACCGCATCAGATCTTCGCCACTGGCATCGGCCAGGACCCGAGCAGCGTGGGTGGGGTGTGTTTTGGAATCCTTCGTGCGGCAGTCAGCCTCGTAAAAACCGAAGCATGGTGGACGGATTGCCGCGTGTGGCTTTATCGCACCCCTGACAAAGCTTGGGCTGCGCATGAGATTGATATGGCTGTGCCGCTAAGTCCCGCGCAGCTCGCCCAAAAGGTGCGCGCGATCTACCAGCACAAAAGTCAGCGTAGCCAGACTCCTGCCACGGGCCCCGGACTACAGGAGTCCTGGCAGCAGGCAGAGGCGGCGGCCCGAGCGCTTGCCGATGTTTACGACGCGCTCGGCTTGGCCGAATATGAAGCCATCGAAGCCTTTCAGCGTTACCAGGCATGAGTGCGCTCGGATTCCTCCCGAAGCATCGCATTCCGAAGTGGCGGTCATGTCGCGTGGAGCGATTGCTGAGGTTTGGGTTCAGAACAAAAGGCGTATTCGAGCGGCCGTAAGCCAGGCAGCTTTGCCCAAAGTCTAATCCTTGATTGGCCAAACTCACTTAAATCAGGCAGCTCATTTGGATCTCCATGAAATTCTCCCATCCCCAAGCCGACGTTTTTGTGCCCGCGGGCGGTGATGCATCGGCTGCGCTCGCTCGTGTTACACATCTTTGCGTGGCGGCGCATCAGGACGACATCGAGATTTTGGCTCATGACGGAATTTGTGACTGCCTCGACCAGCCTGACAGTAAGGCATTCGGTGGCGTGGTGGTGACCAATGGGGCGGGATCACCGCGCACGGGCCCCTATGCGGCTTTCACCGATGAACAAATGCTCGGCGTGCGTCGCGAAGAACAACGCCAAGCCGCCCAGATCGGCAGCTATGCGATTCAACTCCAACTCGCGCACCCCAGCAGTGATGTCAAAAAGCCAGGTCATGCGGGCGTCGCAGCGGACCTTGCGACGATTTTTAACGGCTGCTCACCCGAGGTCGTTTATCTCCACCAACCCGCGGACAAACATGACACGCACGTAGCCGTGTTTTTACGCTGCATCGAAGCGCTGCGAGCTTTGCCTGCCGATCGCCGTCCCAGGCGCGTCGTAGGCTGTGAGGTGTGGCGCGATCTCGATTGGCTGGTCGATGACGATAAAGTTGTGCTCGATAGCGGACGGCACCCGCAACTTGCCGGGGCCCTGCTGCGGGTTTTCGACTCCCAAGTGACCGGCGGAAAACGTTACGACCTCGCGGCTTTGGGCCGGCGATTGGCGCACGCCACTTTTCACACTTCCCATGCAACGGATAAAATCTCCGGCATTACGTGGGGCATGGATTTAACGCCCTTGGTGGCAGACCCGTCCTTGGACATAGCCGCATTCACGCTGGCCCATATCGAACGCCTTCGCAGTGACGTCGCCGCACGCTTGGCTAAGTTCGCAGGCTGATTGTGAACCTGCGTCAGAAACGCGTCACTTTCGCTCGATATTGACCGGGCGGGCGAGGGTGGTGTTGCCGGCTTGGCGGGCGACCATTTCGGTGAGGCGTTGGATCTCGAGCTCGGCGTTGCGTTTATCGATTCGCATCAGCTCGACATCGCGAGCGAGGGAGAAGCTCTCGGCGTTGAGGCGTTCACGCTTGGCGCGAAGTTCAGCGAGTTTTTTCTCCATGGCGGCAGCCTCGGCGGTCAGCGTTTTGAGTTGTTCCGTGTAACGCGCAGTGTCGGCGGCGATCACGCGGCTTTCTTCTTCGTGGCGGGCGCGTTTCTCGGCGTCTTTCTTTTGTTCTTCCGCGAGGCGGATGGCGGTGCGCTTTTCGGCATCGGCGCGCGCCTGGCGTTCGGCTTCGGCTTTTTTATCGGCCTCGACTTTTTGCTCCGCGGCGACGGCTTGAGCTTTCTCCGCGGCATGGGCGGCGGCGGAGTTGGTGTATTGCCAGTAAATGCCGCCAAAGATGGCGAGGAGGAGGACGGGGACGATCAGGTAAAAACGGTTCATGGCGACGATGGCTCAGGATTTCTTCTTTGCATCCTCGGCGGCCTGCTGGATGCGAGCGGCTTCGGCGGCAGCGATTTTCTCGAGGACGCTGGTGAGCGCTGCGGCGTTGGCGCGGGCTTTCGGCACGAGCGACTGGAGAAACGCCTGTTCGGCGACGACGGCGTCTTTGTCGATCTGGAGTTTGTTGACGGCTTCCTGTTCAGTGGCGGTTTCGCGCTTCAGGCGTTCGATCTGGCGGCCGAGGCGTTCCTGTTCGCGGAAAGCCTGATCGCGCGCGTCGAGAGCGGCCTGACGAACTTCGCGCTCGGCGGCTTCGCGAGCTTCGCGTTCGGCGCGTTCTTTTTTGCGCTGTTCTTGCACACGCAGGGCTTCATCGATGGCGACGCGGCGGGCTTCCTGATCGGCTGCGATTTTGGCGGCCTGCTCGGCTTTGGCGGTTTCGCGGCGAACCTGTTCGCGTTCCTTGAGCCCGCTTTGCGACCAGGTGTAGACGCCGATGAAAAGGGCGAGGGCGAGGAGCGGAGCGATGAAGTAGGCTTTGTTCATGGGCGGAGTGTAATCAGGATTTGGATACCTCGTCTTGGCGGGCGCGGAGGGCCTCGTCGATGGCCTTGGTCAGGCGGGAGAGGTCTTCTTTTTTCACGTCATCAAAGGCGCCGGCGTCCTTGGCCCAACGTGCGGCGTCTTCGTGGGCGTGCAGCTCAAAGGCGGTGTAGGCGAGGAAGAGGCGCGTCTGGCCGGGTTTATCGAGGTTACCTTTCTTGATGGCGCGTTCGAGATGCTCGCGTGCGTCGGTAACGCGGGTGCGTGAATAGAGCAGTTGGGCGAGGGTGAACTCGAGCTGGCCGTCGGCGGGAAGCTTTTGAACAGCTTTCTCGAGGGCGGTGATGGCGGCGTCTTCGCGCTGGGTTTGCTGGTAGGCGTTGGCGAGCAACTCCCAATTGCGGCGCGTGTTCTCGACGCTGCCGTCAACGAGACCTTTTTCGAGCAAGGCGATCGCGGGGCCGAACTGGCGAATGCTCAGATAAAGCGCGATGAGGTTGAAGTTTTCCTTCGGTGAAGTGAGCAAGCCGCGAGCTTGAGCGCGTTCGATGGTGAGAAGCGCGCGAAGGTTGTAGCGGGAGATTTCCTGCTCGTTTTTCGTGGACGCGGCGAGGGCGAGATAAGTGGAGGCCAGCTGCTGCCAGTAACTCGCATTCGTAGGGTTTTTCTCGAGAAGGAGCTCAAGGATCTCAGCCGAGCCTTGGTGATCTTCTCGTTGCTGGAGCGTGGCGAGGATGAGGATGTAGATCGACGCCGGCGGCTTTATTTGAAGCACGAGCGCTTCGTCGGCTGCGCGGCGGGCTTCGGCCAGCACATCCGAGTCAACGCGGGCGGAATCGAGCGTGGCCTTTTGGTAGAGCAGTGAGGCGGCGAAGAGTTGGCTTTCGGGTGTGGGCTTGGTGACGCGTGACTGCCAGCGACGCAGATAGTCAATGGATTTATCGATAGCGGCCCGTTGGCGAGTGGGCTCTTTGAGCTCGGAGCCTTGTTGCTGATAGAGCTGGGCGAGCAGGAACAGCGACTCGTTTATGGTGGTCGCGGGGAGGTAACCGAGACGTTCGCCGAGAGTCACAGCCGTTTCGAGCGGGGAGATGGCGGCAGCGTAGTTTCCTTCGGTGAGGTAAATCTGCGTTTTGATCTGCGAGAGCAGCGTGCGGTCGTAGCTCTCGGCACCCACTGTCCCGAGCAGGCGATCGATCAAGGCGAGGGCGGGAGCGTAGGATTTGCTCTCGGTGAACTCGCGGAGCTTGCCGAGCTCGTTGGCGACGGCCTCGGAGACTTGGGGAGCAGAGGGAGTTGGCGCGGATTGCGCAGAGAGCGCGGACGAACCGAGGATAACGAGCGCTGCAGCGAAACAGAGTGAAGTGAAACGGTTGGCGGCCATGGATCAGTTGCCCGAGATGTTGAAAACGAAGGGCAGGCGGACGTTGCCGGTGTTGACGTAGGCGCCGTTTTTGCGACCGGGCTTGAACTTCCAGCGGGCCACGGCGCGCAGGGCCTCGGCTTCGAATTCGCGGTGCGTGGAGCTGACGATGTAGGCGTTGCGGACGTTGCCTTCGGAATCGACGATGAAGCCGACGACGACTTCGCCGTTGATACCGGCGCGACTCATTTCGCTCGGGTAAATCGGGCGGACTT
>JBEVND010000413.1:0-10797 GCA_040508285.1 Rariglobus sp.
GGCGGACGACAGACTGGCCGGGAATGGCGGCGGCGACCATGTAGAGCGCGACAGCGGCGCGGATGATGTAGGGCGAATCCACGACGGCGGGACGGAGCGGGCGGTTGCCGAAGACAACGAGACGATGCGGGTCGCTCACGAGCGCGTGCGCGCCGAATTTGGCGAGTTCCGGGATCCACGAAAAACCGTTTTCGTAAACCTTGTTCCAGAAGTGAATCGTGCCTTCGCAACGGACGCTCAGCGCGATCATGAGCGGCAGCAGATCGACCGAGAAATACGGCCACGGCGCGGCTTCGATTTTCGGAAGCAGGTTGGTCGTGAACGGCGTTTCGATGACGAGCTTTTGGCCGCGGCGGACGATCACCGTGTCGCCTTCGTGTTCGATGATGACGCCGAGTTTTTTGAAGGCGCGTTCGATGAGATCGAAGTGGTGCGGGAGCGCCTTGGTCACGCGAACCTCGCCGCCGGTGATGGCACCGAGGGCAAGGAAGGTGACGATCTCGTGGTAGTCGGTGTTGATCGTGATGTCGGCGCCGTGGAGTTTTTCGACGCCGGTGATCTTGATCATCGAGGTGCCGAGCCCTTCGATTTTGGCGCCCATGGCGACGAGCGCGGCGCAGAGGTCCTGCACGTGCGGTTCGCTGGCGGCATTGATCAACGTGGATTCACCGGAGGCGAGGGTGGCGGCCATCGCGAAGTTTTCGGTTACGGTGACGGACATGTAGTCGCACCAGTGGCGCGCGCCCTTGAAGCCGTGGGGCAATGCGATCACGAGCGGGTCGCCGTCGCTGACCGTGGCGCCAAGGACGGAGAGGATTTCGAGGTGAGGATCGATCTCGCGAACGCCCAGGGAGCAGCCCTTGGTGTTGGCTTGAATGGTGATCTGGCGCAGGCGATTGAGCAGCGCGGGATAAAGCAGGACGGTGGAGCGCATGTCCTGCGGGAGCTCGTCGTTTTCGAGCGTGCTCTTAAAGGTGGCGTGGCAGACGCGCATCTCGGCGGCGTCGCGGTCCCAGGAGATTTCAGAGCCTTGCGACTGGAAAAAGGCGACCAGCTTGTTGAGGTCGGTGATGTCGGGGACGTTGCGCAACGTCACGGGCTCGTCGGTGAGCAGCGTGGCGCAGAAAATCGGGAGAATGGAGTTCTTATTGCCCGAAGGGGTGATGGTGCCGGTGAGGGGCTTGCCGCCGTGAACGATGAGATCGGACATGTGGGAGAATCGGGAGCTGGGAGCTGAGAGTGTGGAGCGCGAAAGGGAGGCGCAAAAAAAGGCGTCCGCAAATGGATGCGGACGCCTTTGAAATGCGCGGGGCGGTGAAGCCCTTGGCAAGGTTTAACTCGGATTAAGCGGAGGGAGGAATGCCCGAGCCGCCGCCATCGTGACGATGACCGCCACCGGGTTGACCACCGGAGCCGCCTTGGCCACCGCCGCCGCCGGAGCGACCGCGACCGCCACGACGACGACGACCGCCGCCGCCTTGACCCTGAGGGCGATGTTCGCCGCCACCGTGTCCGTGGGACGGATGGCCTTGGCCATGGCTCTGACCGTGGTTGACGCCCGGGGCGCCGCCACCGGCCTGAGGTTGACCGCCTTGGGGGCCTTGGCCGCCGGAGCGACCGCGACCACCGCGACGACGGCGACGACGATTGCCGTCGGGTCCACGTTCACCGCCGCCTTGAGCGGGGCTGCCGGGCTGGGCACCGTGGGAGCCGGGGAGGGACGGCGCGCCGGCTTCAGGAGCGGCGGTGCCGAAAAGACCCTTCACCCAGCCGAAAATACCAGCGGGTTTCTTGATCGGTTGACCGGAGTGACCGGCGGAAGCAGGAGCGCCGTGCGAATGCGCAACCGGACCCGCGGGCGAAGCCGGGGCGTTGTTGGCGGGGCGATTCTGCTGACGATCGCGGGGCTGCTGCTGGGGACGACCGTTGCCTTTTTGGGAACGATTGCCGCCGCGGCCACCACGACCACCCTGGCGATTGCCGCCGCGGTTGTTGTCACCACGGGGAGCGTTGCCAGCAGCGTTGGGAGCCGGCTCAAGCATCGGAACCTCGCTACGGCGGACAGGGCGGAACACGCCACGGTCGGCCTCAAGCGGAGAACCGACTGCGGAAGTCGGGGCTTTGGAGGAAGCTTGCGCGGGTTGAGCGGCAGGCTTGTTACCCTCGTAAGGGAAAGCAGGTGTTTCCCAGCTTTGGGAAGGGTGCTTCACCTCGGCAGGAGGGAGGATGTTGAGCTCGGCCTTGGGGGCGGGAGCAGTGGGCTTAACAACAGCCGCGACGGGCGCGGCCGGAGCGGGGGCAGGGGCCTCCGCGGGTTTGGCAACAACGGGTGCGACCGGAGCTGCAGCGACCGGAGTCGGAGCGGCCACGGGAGCGGGGGCTGAGGGAGCTTCGTCCGCAGGGGCGAACGGGTTCTTGTATTCGGTCTCCGCCTTAAGGACCTGGACGGCGGAGGGTTGATAACCGCTGGTCGCGGCGTTGTTGCTGACAGGGGCCGAAGCGGCCGGAGCGCTGACGCGTTTGCCGCGCGCAAGGCCCGAGCCGCGATTGGCGCCTGAAGAGGCACCCCAATCGGCGGCGGGCGCTGAAGGCGCACCGGCGGTCGCGGCAGGGTCCCCGGAGGGCGTGCTGCCGGACGTATTTTGATCTGACATGTCTTTGTTTGTCTGTGGGTTAAACTCGCGCTCACCACGTAAGGCGGGAGCTGCGAGGGAGATGTCGCCGCGGGGCGCGTGAGCGCTCAACGCAGGCAACAAGGCCCAAAAGTCGCCCGTTTGCCTCTGTTGAGCAACTGTAAATTTGGGGGCCTCCCGAGGGCGGCCAAAACCGGCTGTCTGGCAATAAAAGGTCGATCTAGTTGAAATCGAACTGGTTGTTTGGCGCGTGCCGAGGTTGCTTGCCGTTTGAGGCGCTTTTCGGGACGAGTGAAGGCGTCTTTATCCAATTTTCCCACCATGTCCGCCTCCAAGGATGTATCCGCGTGTATCGTCGTTCCGCCTGTAGCGGGTTTTGCCATGGGAGATTGGGCGGCGACCCAGACCGCGATGCGAGCGGGAGTCCGGTTGGAGTTTAGCCAACCTTGGTTTCCGGCCAACGAAGCTGATTTTCAGCCCGGCGAAGTCTGGCTCGGGGTCCATGGCGACGAATTGGTGGCCTATGCGCTCCTGCGCGATGATCAGCCGTCCAATCGGGCAACGAAGTGGAATGATCCGACATGGATCACAGGCGACGCGTTGGAGTTTTTCTTTCAAGCCGAAGGACGGCCTGGGTATTTCGAGTTTCACGTCACGCCCGAGAATGGCCGGCTCCAGCTCTTCTTCACCAGTAGTGCGGCTTTCAGGGAAGGGCGGGGCCACCGGCATTGGGCGATTGCCGAAAGCCGTTTCGAAAGCGCGGCGCATATCAACGAAGAGCGCACCTATTGGCAGGCGGTGATGCGGGTGAAGCTCGCCCTCCTCCTCGACGAACCGCGGGACGATGGTTCACGTCGGTTCAAGTTTTCGTTCAGCCGCTACGATTATCAGCCGGGTCGCGCCCGGCCGGTCACGTCCGCTACGACTTCGTTGAGCCGCCCGGATTTCCACAACATCTCCGAATGGTCCTGGGCGGAAGTGGCCAAAAGTTAACGGCTAGTTCGCACGGGCGAGCTACGGCGTTCTTCGCTCGCTTCGCATGTGCGCCCGCACGGGTGGGCGATGCCGGCCGCCACTTGCAACTTGATCCAAGGCGTGGCTCCGCCAAACCTCGCACGATGGATAAGCTCGAAGAAATCTTCCGCATGCAAGAAGCGCTCAATGCGCGTATTGGCGTCACTCTCCCGCCTGCCACCGAAGAGGAGAAGACCAAGTGGGTCCTCAACTACACGCGTGCCATGCAGCAGGAAACGGCCGAGCTGATCGACAGCGTTCCTTGGAAGTGGTGGGCCAAATACCAGAAATTCGACGAGCAGAACGCCAAGGTCGAAGTCGTCGACCTGTTCCATTTTCTCGTCTCGCTCGCGCAGACGCTCGGCATGACCGCCGAGGACGTTTACGCCGCTTATCTTAAGAAGAACGCCGTCAATCACCAGCGTCAGGAGACCGGCTACGTGAAAAAAGACGCCGACGACTCCAAGCACATCTAAACGGGTCTGCTGTCGTCGCGAATGATCGCCGTCGGGCAAAAAATCGACACGACCTTCCCGGTCAAGGTCGTGCAGGGCGGCGAAAAGCGCGAAGTGGTGTTTGGCGATTTGCTCACACGACGCGCGATCGTGTCGGTCTACATGAAAAACAACACGCCTTCCTGTGACCGGCAAAACGATGCATTGGTCGGGCACGCCAAAGCGTTTGAGCGTCTGGGGTATCAACTTATCGCCGTCAGCCGCGATACGTGCGGTTCGCACCTGAAGTATGCCGCGAAAAAGGGCATTGATTATATACTCGTGAGCGACCCTGACGACGCGTTTGCCCACGCGGCGGATTCCGTGATCTCGAAAGCGATGTATGGCCGCACGTTTCAAGGACCGACGCGCGCCGCCTACATCCTCGACACCGACGGCACCGTGCTCGCGGTGATCGAGAAAGTGGATACAAAGGACCACGCGGCGCAGCTCGCCGGCGTGTTGGCCGGTTTGTGACTACGCGGCGCTTCCCTGCGGAGCGCATTCTTCCTTCTTCGAATAACGCCTGATTTTCACCATGTTGCCGCAACCGTCCGCCGCTTCTGTCGTCGCCCAGGAAAAACGGGCCCGTAAACGCAACCGCTCCCGTCGGCGCTGGCTGATCGCGGCCGGTGTGGTGGTGCTGCTCGTCGTGTTCGGCTTTTTCGGGCTGCCGCCGATCGTCAAGGCGCAGGCGATCAAGCACCTCTCGGCCGAGCTTCACCGCGATGTCTCCATCGAACGGATACGCATTAACCCGCTGGTGCTATCCGTCACCATCGAAGGGCTGGCGATCAAAGACCGTGACGGCGCGTCGTTCACCAGCTGGCGCACGTTGTATGTGAACTTCGACTCGTTTTCCCTCTTCACGGGCGAATGGCGTTTCGAGAAAATCCATCTCGACGGGTTTTCCCAACACGTCGCCATTGGCAAAGACGGCGCGCTTAACTTTGCAGATCTCATCCCGACGGCATCTGCCAAGCCGGAGCCGGCTGCGGTGGAGGCAAAACCTTCGGCACCGCGTCCGCTGAGAATCGCCAGCTTGTCGGTGACTTCGGCTTCATTGAATTTCGCCGATGCGAGTCGCGCCAATCCGTTTGCTACCGAGGTGGGACCGCTGAGTTTTGAACTCACGAATTTTCTGAGCGTCGGTGATCCGAAGGCTCCTTATTCGTTCTCGGCGATCACCGAGGCCGGCGAAGAGTTTTCCTGGAAAGGCACCGTGTCCGTCGATCCGGTTCGCTCCTCGGGCGAATTCAGCATCGGCAAGATCTCACTCAAAAAATACGCGCCTTACTACGCGGAGTTTATCAACGCCGATTTACTGGATGGCCTGCTCGACGTCACCGCGCGCTACGTGGTCGATCTCGATGAAGCCAGCCGCCAACTCACGCTCTCGGATGCAGCCGTCAAACTCAGCAACCTGAAGGTCGCCGCGCGCGGCACGACGATCGCCCTGATCGATCTGCCATCGTTCACCATTGATGGACTGTTTGCGGATGGTCTGAAGCAGTCTGCTACGGTTCGTCGCATCGCGCTCGACGGCGGACATCTTTCAGTCGTTCGCGAAGCCGACGGTTCGATCAATCTGCTCAACCTCCTCATCGTGCCCGCGTCCACCTCCGGTGCCGCGTTGCCAGCGTCTGCGCCCGCTATGACGCCCTCGGTCGCGGCAGCTCCGGCGAACCCGTCCAACAGCACGTCAACCGGTTCGACACCAGCAGCGCTGCCCGACGTGCGCCTGACCGAGTTTGCGATCAGCGGGCTCTCCATCGACATCGAGGACAAGACCACACCGACGCCGGCTAAAAACAGCATTAGCCGTTTCGATTTCACGTTGAACAATCTCTCGCTGGCCAACCCGGCCGAGCCTGTGCTCGTGGCTTTGGCCGTCGCGACGTCTCCGGGCGGTTCGATCGCCGTCGACGGTTCAATCGTTCGCGAACCGTTGACCGCATTTCTCAACGTCAAGATCGCTGCGCTCCCGCTCGCCGGAGCGACGCCTTATATCGAACCGTTGCTCAATGTGCGGATCGCCAGCGGCCAGATTTCCGTCGATGGCCGGGCCAGCGTGCGCGGTTCGGTGGCTGGATTTCTGGGCGATGTGGTGATCGATAAATTTGCGACCGTGGACGGAGCCAATGCCGAAGAGTTCGCCTCGTTTAAGCAGCTCGCGATTCGTGGCATCGACGCAAGTTCGGAGCCTCTTACGGCTCGCATCGCGGAGATCAACTTGGTCGATCCGGCCGCGCGTATCGCCATCAACGCCGACAAAACCTCGAACCTTGCGACGGTGTTGCGCAGCGTGCCCGAGCCGTCCCCGGTTCCGGGAGCTGCGGTGAGTTTGCCGTCGCCGTCCGCGACGACTGCGCCTCGCACGTTCGAGGCGGCGAGCGGCCCTGCGGCGATTTGGTCGTTGGGGAAGTTTACGCTGACCAACGGTGCCGTCACGCTGGCCGACCGCTCGGTCAAGCCGGCGGTGCGCCTGTCGCTTGATCAGTTCTCGGGCACGATCGCAGGTCTGTCGTCCGCCGATCTTCAGCGCGCCGATGTGGACATCCGCGGCAAGGTCAACGGCACGGGCGAGATCGCGTTCACTGGCAAGCTCGACGCGAAGGCGGCGACCCCGGCGGCGGGCGCGCTGACCGAACTCGTGGTCAGCGTAAAGGACGTGGATCTTTCGCCCATTTCGCCCTACGTCGGCACCTATGCCGGCTATGAGCTCGCGCGCAGCGGGTTGTCGGTCGAAGTCAAAGCGCGCCTCGCCCAGCGCAAAATCGACAGCTCCAATGTGGTGACGCTGAAACAATTCACCTTTGGCGCGCCGACTCAAAGTCCCGAGGCGACCAAACTTCCTGTGCGCCTCGGCGTCGCGTTGTTGAAGGACACCAATGGCAATATCATCATCGATATGCCGGTCCAGGGGAGCCTCGACGATCCGAACTTCCGCATCGGCCGCGTGGTGCTGCGCGTCATTGTTAATCTTCTGGCGAAAGCCGCCACGTCGCCCTTTTCGCTCATCGGAGCGGCCTTTGGCGGCGGTGGCGATGAGCTGGCGTATCAAGAGTTTTCGCCCGGCGAGATCGCCCCACTTGGCGTGGAACTTAAGAAAATCGATACGCTCAAGAAAGCGCTCAAGGGCCGTCCTTCGCTCAACCTCGATATCAACGGAAGCTACGATGCCGCCACGGATCTTGTTGCGGTGCGTGAACGCTCGCTGGCGAAGCAAGTGCGTCAACGCCTGTGGGAAGAGCTGCGTGTTAAAAATCCGGATACGCCACCGCCCGCCGAGCTTGTGGTTTCGTCCGAGGACGAAGCCCGGGTGATCGGCCTGCTGTTTGTCGAACGTTTCCCGGCGGGAATGCCCGTTGCGCCCGCTCCCGAAAGCGTCGACAACGCAGTGGTCGCTGAAACCACGGTCGAGCCGCTTGCTCCTGTGAAATCGCGTGGGCCGGTGCTCCGTCGCAATCAGCGCGTTTTCACCAACAACACGAACACGCCGGTCGCGGCCGCTCCCACGGTCAAGTCGGTGGCGGTGCTTTCTTCGCGTGGCGTGGAGTCGGCCGCTTCGCCCAACGGCGCGGCGCCCATCATGCTTGCCGATGCGCGCGGCGCGCTGATCTCGGGCATCACCGTTTCGGACGAAGAGCTGCGCGAGTTGGCCAACGCGCGTGCGCTCTATGTGCGCGACGCATTGCTCGCCGGCGGCGAGATCGAGGCAGGCCGGCTGTTCCTCACCGCCCCGGCTCCCGAGGGAAAAGGCGCGCGCGTTTTCCTGCAGCTTCGCTGAGAAAAACCGGGATGGCTTCTGACGATCAACCAAAGGGCGAACGACTCGACGCTTGGACGCCGCGTCCACGCCCTGCGAGGGCGCGGTTGTCGGGGCGTTTTTGCCGGCTTGAGCCGCTTCATCCCGCTACGCATGCGGATGATTTATTCGCGGCCACTGCTGCGGACCCGGCCGGAGGTATATGGACGTATTTGCCCTACGGTCCGTTTGCAGATGCGGCCGCGTATCGCACCTGGATCGAAGAGGGTTATCAGGGGGATGATCCGCTCTTTTTCGCAATCGTGGACCACGCTTCGGGAAAGGCACGAGGTGTGGCGGCTTTTCTTCGTATCGATTCGGCCCAAGGTGTGATTGAAATCGGACACCTCGTGTTTTCTCCGGCGTTGCAACGGACCACCGCTGCCAGCGAGGCGATTTACCTTCTGTTGAAACAGGCCTTTGCGCTGGGCTACCGCCGCTGCGAATGGAAATGCAATGCGCTCAATGCGCCGTCGCGGGCTGCTGCGCTGCGCTTTGGGTTTAAGTTCGAAGGCGTTTTTCGGCAGGCAGCGGTCGTGAAGGGGTGCAACCGCGACACGGCTTGGTATTCGATGATCGATAAGGAATGGCCGGCCATCTTGGCCACGTTTGAGAAATGGCTGGCGCCGGGGAACTTTGACGCGACGGGACGCCAGCGGACTGCGCTCGGTGATTGCATGACGATGGAGGCAGGCGGGTGATCTGCCGCGCGAACTGCGGTGCGTGTTGTATCGCGCCGTCGATCACCTCGCCGATTCCAGGAATGCCGCATGGGAAGCCGGCGGGTATTCCCTGCGTTCAGCTTTTGCCAGACATGCGCTGCGCCATTTTCGGGAAGCCAGAGCGACCTGCGTTCTGTGCGAGTTTGCGGCCATCGGAAGAGATGTGCGGAACGAGCACGCGCGAGGCCATGGACGGATTGCTTGCTTTGGAAAAAGCGACGCAGCCCTGAGACGCGCGTTGATTGGTTGCGTGCGCGGGCGAAGCAAAAGATGCGCAGCGTTCACCAATGCGTGCAGCGCGGGAGTGAGTCGAAGCAGTTAGGCTGGGGAACGATGGCGCGAATGCCGTCCATTCCTCAAATCATGAAGACTCCTTTGATGGCCGCCGGCGTTTTGTTGCTGGCTTTCACTTCGGCTTTTGCGGCCGATAACGTTAACCCGTGGTCGGTGCGTCTGCGCGCGACTTATATGCAAACGATCGATCACTCGGATGCAGTCGCCGGACTCATTCCCACCAATGGCATCAAGGTTTCTGAACTGGTGTTGCCCGAGGTGGATATCGGCTACGCGTTTAATGAACGGTGGTCGGCGGAGCTCGTGCTCACGATTCCCCAAGAGCACGATGTGCGTATCAACAAGGGCGCGCTGGCGGGGACCAAACTGGGCGACTTCAAACACCTGCCGCCTACGTTGTTCCTCCAATATCATCCGGATTTCGGGACGCGGTTCCGGCCTTACATCGGCGTGGGCGTCAATTTCACGCTCATCTTCGATGACAATCTCTCGGTCGGCGGCACGCGGTTGACGCTCGAGAATTACAGCATCGGCCCGGCGGGGCAGGTGGGCTTCGATTACGTGCTTAACGAACGCTGGGCGATCAACGTGGACGTCAAAAAAATCGTGATCAGCACCGATGTGGACATGAACGGTTCAAAGCTGACGGAGGTTCGCGTGGATCCATGGCTCTATTCGCTCGGTCTGACCTATCAGTTCTGACGCGAGGGCAGGTTCACGGATGCCAGTCCGTGACCGAGGGGTAAACCGGCCGGCGTCTAAAACGCAGGCCGGTCCTGCCGTTTCTTGACCCGGAGCGGCGCGCGGGTTGCATCCACGCATGGCCAAGCCCGACGAACCCAAGATCATTTTCTCGATGATGCGCGTCTCGAAGAAAATCGAGCGCAAGGAAATCCTCCGCGACATCTCCCTGTCGTTCTACTACGGCGCGAAGATCGGCGTCTTGGGATTTAACGGTTCGGGCAAATCCTCGCTCATGCGCCTGCTCGCCGGGCGCGACAAGGAATTCGATGGTCACGTGCATTTCGAGCCGGGATACACGGTCGGCCTGCTTGAACAAGAGCCACAACTCACCGCGGGCAAAACCGTGCGCGAGTGCGTGGAAGAAGGCGTGAAGCACCTCACTGATCTGACGACCGCTTACGATGCGACTTGGGACGAAATCGGAGCGGCGGAGACCGATGAGGAACGCGATGCGATCACCACGAAGCAAGGTGAGTTGCAGGAGAAAATCGACGCGCTCGGCGCGTGGGATGTCGCCCCCCAAGTGGAGATGGCGATGGACGCACTGCGTTGTCCGCCGGCTGATCAGATCGTCGATCACCTTTCGGGTGGCGAACGCCGCCGCATCGCGCTGGCGCGACTCTTGTTGCAGAAACCGGACATTCTCTTGCTCGACGAACCGACGAATCATCTCGATGCGGAGAGCGTGCAATGGCTGGAGCAGCATCTCTCGCGTTACGAAGGCACGATCATCGCGGTGACGCACGATCGCTACTTCCTGGACAACGTTGCGAAGTGGATTCTCGAGCTGGATCACGGCCACGGAATTCCGTGGAAGGGCAATTACTCCGAGTGGCTCGAGCAGAAACAGGCGCGCGCGAGCGTTCAGCAAAAGACCGAAGACCGGCGTCAAAAAGCGATGGCGCGCGAACTCGAGTGGATCCGCTCCGGCGCGAAGGCTCGTCAGGCCAAAGGCCAGGCGCGTATCAGCGCTTACGAGTCGATGCTGAAGGAAAACGTCGCTGAGAAAGAGCGTGAGTTTGAAATCATTATTCCCGCTGGCCCGCGTCTGGGTTCACTGGTTGTCGAAGCACAAAAACTCACGAAGG
>JBEVND010000029.1:0-5291 GCA_040508285.1 Rariglobus sp.
ATGGTGACCTCGTTGTCGATGGTGGCTGCGTTGAAGGCTTCGTTGAAAATCACGACAACCCTGTCCTGGTTCACCGAGACGCCGGTGCTGTTTTTGGCCGGCACCGTTCCGATCGGGGCAAACCCCGCGGCGACGTCGAGCAGGCCTTTTTGAAGTGTCGTGGTTTTCGGATACGCAAGGACCTGGCCGATCTTTGCGCCGGCCTGGTAGACATCAACAAGGCGGTAGGCGTCGTCTTTGTTTTGGACCATGTAGTTCCGGTTGCCGGCGGTGTCTCTGAAGACCGCGCTGGTGCCGGTGCTCAGGTGCTGGTCGGTTTGCAAGGTGCCGAGGCCGTTCAGTGCCGAGAGATAGTAATAAAAGAACATGTTGGATTCCGTGTCGTTCGCGTAGGACAGGTTGCGACGGCGATATTCCGCCATGACCTTGAGCCCGAAATCAGGCTCGGCGAAACCGTCGTAGCAAAGCGCGATCAAGGGCCAGGAGTTACCGCCGATATCCTGCATGGCGGCAAGAAGACCGGTGATGCTTTCCTGGCTGTCGCGAGCCGTGTAGTCGGCCGGATCCCAGCTGTAGTATTGTTTGTAGCGCGCCCAGTCGGGGCCGGGGCCGCCGCCGGCGGTGTGGAAAGCGGCAACCCATTTGGCGAGGGCGTAACCGGTCAACCCTGCCTCGATTGAGGGCGGCACTAGATGAGGATTGTTGGCAACCAAGGCATCCGGGTTCCAGATGGCCGGGGGGAACGTGATCTTGCTGGTGGGAGTATCCGCGGCCGGCAGGGTGACCAGCCAGGTGCCGGTGGCTTGATTGTAGAGCGGATTGTCACGCGCAGGATCGCCTTCATTGGAGATGTTGCGGACGAACGCGGGGTTAAGCTCATAGAGCGCCTGAATCGCCCATTTGATTCCGTAGGTGGGCCAGCCTTCGTTGAGTGCGACCACCCGTGGATCGGGCACGCTGGAGGTGGGTGCGGAGTGCCATTTGCTGCGCAGATTCTTCATCGAGGACGCCAGCGGGTTGAGGTTGGCGATGGCGAAGTGTTCGCCGCGGTATTTGAAGAGCGTGTCAAACTGGCCGCGGATAAATGCCGGATCACGGGCCAGAAACATCATGTGCGGCGCATTGGGCAGCCACTGGATGCCGTAAGTGTGGGCGGGCTCGCCGGAGAAATAGTTGGAGAACGAGTTCCCGTTGTCGCTCATGATGCCGTTGGAAAAAACCCAGGCCGGCTTGTTGGCGTAGCCGTCGGCATATTTTCCGTAGCGGAAACCGTCGGGCCAGTTGCCGTGACGGGTGGCGCCGACTGCGGGTTGACCATTCAGATCCTTGGGAGCGGCGGCGAAGGGGCTGCCGTGGTAATCGCAGTAGTATTCGTAAACCGCACGTGTCTCGATCGCGTAACCGAATGCAGCGGTCGCGAGGATGTCGGCGGCGCGGGGATCATTGCCGCGAAGCACCTCGCCGAGCAGGAACATGCCGGCCCAGGCCTGAATCGATTCGGAGGAGGATTCCTGGTTGTTGCCGCCGCCGCTGCTGCTGCCTCCGGCATAGGAGTGGCCCACCATGGGCTCGAACGTGCGCATCCATGGGTAGTCGGTGGCGTTGCGTTCCCAGTTGGCGTAATCCCGGGCGAGATGGATCGCGATTTCCTTGTATTGATCGCGGAAGGCCGCGTCCTCCGAGGCGAGCAGTGCATAGGCCAGAACGTAATAACCGTAGTGGAAATGCACGTCGGTGAAACCGGCCAGGTTGAAGTCGGGAACAAAGTTATGACCGATGAGATGGCCCCAGCGATCGTTGCGGGCGAAGTAGTGATTTTCTTCGACGCCGTCGTAGTTGAACCAGTCCGAGAGGGATACGATCAACTCGGCTTTGAGATTGTCGTAAACATCGGTGAGGCCGAGATCCTTGGCCATGTGCATGGCGCGGGCGTGCTTCACGAGATTCTTGGCGCCGTAGTAGGTGTCGCCAGCCTCGCCGTTGTTCGTGTTGTCGTAGCTGCGGAGCAGTTGCTCCATGTAGGCGGCGTCAAAGTCGTTGGGCAGGCCTCGCACCGTGGGTTTGGCGAAGTTGCCGAGGATGCCGTTGAATGCAAATTTGATGCTGAATCCCGCGGTGGCATTGGCTTCGCCGCAGCGGAGAACGCCGCGGGGCGTGGGGTAGTCGAGGCCGGATTGAAGCGCGAGCGCCGCGCCCGTTTCGCGGTAGTGGGGAGGCAGCCAGCCTTGCAGGACTTTTTGTGCACCCGGTTTCAGTGCGGTGATTTGATAGTTCCACGTCGTCTGCACGGCTCCGCCTGTGACCGCGGCCGGATTGTAGGTGTAAGAAACCGTGGTCTTTTCAGGGCGGGCATAGGCATAGGAGTCGAAAAGTGCGAGCTGGCCGGCGGAACGCATGGCGCTCACCACGATGTAGTTTTGACCTGCGGCCGCCGGCAGGGTGGCGGTGAGCTGCCGCGCGGCGGCGTCGTAGGCAAAGGTGGTGCCGGCGGCGACATGCAGGCCGTAGAATTGACCGTCAACCTCGACGCCGATTCTTTCGTGGGTGCCCAGGTTGGAGCCGGTCAGGGTGGAGCCGCTGCCATCGCGAAGGAGGACCGTGGCGGTGGTTCCAAAGCTGATACGCGGGTTGAGATTGTTGAGCTGCACCCAGACGAACGGCATGTTGCGCACGAGATTGAAATCCATCGACATCGTGGAGTTCACGCCGTCGGTCTTACGCACCTTCACCATCCAGTCCGACCAGTCGCCTGCCTTGGCGGGAGCGCCGCTGATCAAGCGGGAACCCGGACGCGCGGCAGGAGAAAGCGGGTCATTGCTCAGGACAAACTGGTCGACTGCCAGCCAGGCCCAGCCGGAAGTCACCTGGTCGACCACGCGCAGTTTAACGCTTTGTCCGTTGTAGGCGGCAAGATCGAGACGGGTCCAGCTCATCGCCGCGCTGCTGCTGCCGACGCGTTGGGTGCTGGCGAGGACGGCGTTGGTCGAAGCGTTGAGGATTTCGATGCGCAGAGCGGCATTGGAGCCGCCGCCCATGAGGAAATGGAGGTAGGAACGGTTGACCGCGAAGCTCGAGC
The DNA here is from genome assembly GCA_040508285.1 of Rariglobus sp. Lineage (GTDB taxonomy): Bacteria > Verrucomicrobiota > Verrucomicrobiia > Opitutales > Opitutaceae > Rariglobus. The sequence continues at coordinate 3,077 of JBEVND010000029.1, forward strand.
TGGTGATGTCACCGATACTGCTTTCGGCGGGATTTTTACTGAGCAAAAACCTGGATCCGATGTAACCGGTGGGCGCCGAACCGCTGTAGGTGGGCGGAGTGCCGGCAGGGGGGACAAATTGCACTACGGTCGGATTGGAAGAGCTGAAGCTTCCCGTGCCGGTCCATCCGGCGGGCAGCGCGCCCACCTCGAAATCGGCAAGAATAATATCGGGCGTGGCGGAGGCGGATGCTTTTTCGACACCTTCAATTTTCAGCACGCCACCAGTCGCGTAACCTGTCACCAGTTCGCCGGGCTTCGAGGCGGGCTTGGGTCCGAGGATTTGTTGGATCTCGATGCCGGCGGCTATAAATTTTGATGTGATGGGATACTGCCAGAGCTGGCCATTGTCCCCGTTCATAAGCAAATGGGACCACCAGTCGGTTGTGGCGACAGGTCGTATAGGATCACCTCCCGAGTCGAGCTGTTCGGGAGTCAGAAATATCGGCCGCGTCAGATTCTGAAAGGTGTTGTTGTCATTGATGTCGTTGGCGTCGGAAGCCGGATTTTCCAGCTGTTCGTGAGGCGGTGAATAGGCGGCGACGGTGGCTCCTCCGATGCTGATGATGGGAGGCGGGGCTGAATAACCCGGAGCCGGTTGATTCTCGGGCCAGGTAGGCTGGGCTTGCAGGAGGGGCGGAGTCGATACGAGCAATGCGGACAGTCCGGAAAGGATTCCATGTATGACTCGCAGCAGGGCGGGGTGGCGGGGTGTTTTCATTGGAGGTAAACTCGGTGAACCCATGAAGTGCGGGAGCACGGCCAGGGATTGGGATGTTCGTTTTCAGGCAAGCCTCCGGCCTTGGAGTTGAGGTTCCCTTACTGGATGAATCCCTCCGGATCAGGGGAGGAGAGATTCAATGATGCTCCAGTTTATGGATACAATCGAAGGACGGGGCGTGGGGCGGGGTGCTTGGCAACAGCAATGCAATGCGATCTGGCCAAACTCAAATTTTCACACTTTGAACACGTTCAAAAAAACGACGGTTGATCCACCCTAAAACGTATCCGATAATTGGTGACGTCCGGCCGTTGGTTGCCGCCCGGGACGAGGAGGCGATCACTCCTCCAACTGCACCTGATAACGATTGAGCGAGCTGCCTTCGAGGCGGGCGAGTTCGGCGAGTGCAATGCGGAGATTTACGCGGGCGAGGAGTTCGTTGACGCGGGCGGTGTCGAGATCCTGACGCGAATCCTCAACGAAGCGGTAGGTGGAGAGGCCGGCCTCGTAGCGGGCTTTTTCAGTTTCGAACTGGCGCTGGCTGAGCTCGGTCGCGAGGGCGGAGACAGAAACGGTTTCGCGGTTGGTTTCGACGGCGCGGATGGCGGAGCGGACTTGGACGAGCAACGTCTGGTCGATTTGCTGGATGAAGGTTTCCTGGCGGTTCACGTTGTTGAGCGCCTGGCGGTAGCGAGCGCGTTCGGCGCGGAGGCCCCACGGAATCGAGACGGTGAGATCGACCTGCCAATTATAGGTGTCACCCGAGGCGGTGCTGTTAAAAGCGCTGCGGGCATTGTCGCGATCGTCACCGTTGAAGCCGACGGCTGCGCCGAGATCGAGCGACGGCAGCTTGTTGTTTTTGGCGACGGCGAGGTCGAGTCTGAGCTGCTCGGCGACGACCTTGTTGGCGGCGTATTCGGGTGCGTTGGCGAGCGCGAGCGCATAGGAGCGGTCGAAGGAAACGTCGGGCACGGGTGAGTCGGCGAGGCGCACGGTGCCGGGACGGGTGGAGAATTGGAAACGGCCGATGAGGTTGAGCAGCGTGTCTTCGCTGTCGCTCAGGGATTGTTCGGCCAGGAGGAGATCGCGGCGGGCGTTGGCAACGCCGACCTCGGATTGCAGCACCTCGAGATTGGTGGTCACGCCGGTGTCGAGGCGGGCTTTGTTTTCGTCGAGCAGCGTCTGCGCGACCTCGAGGCTGAACTTGCGGACGGCGAGTTGTTCGCGGTCAAAGGCGAGGGTGTAGTAGGCTGTCTCGACGTTGCTGATGAGCGTCAGCACGACGGATTTGAAATCGAGACGGGCGCGGGTGATGCCAAGGCGGGCGCGTTCGATAGCGGCGCGATTAATGGTCACGCCAAATCCTTGGAGCAGCGGCTGGGTGACGGAGACGGAGATGTCGCTATTGTAAACGGGATTGAACAGCGGAGGAGCGAGAAAGGGTCGCTCTTTGGT
>JBEVND010000035.1:0-5591 GCA_040508285.1 Rariglobus sp.
AAGTCCAGCGAGCCGTGAATCGTTGGCGCGGGCGCCGTCGATGATCCAGCGATCAATACCGATTTCGCCGATGGCCGCGTGAGGTTCTGCGGCGAGACGGGCGCGCAACGTATCAAGCCAGTTGGGCGAACGATTACCGACGTGCCATGGGTGCAGACCGTAACTGGCGCGGACGAAGGGGAAACGTTGCGCGAGCTCCGAGACGTGGGGCCAGTCGGCTTCGTGGGTGCCGTTTACGACCATGGTGCCGATCGGAAGTTCGGCGGCAGTGTTTGCGATGCGATCCAGATACGGTGCCAGCCACTCGTCTTGGAGGTGGTTGTGCGCGTCGTGGAGCATCGAGATTGGAACCGTTTTTAAGATTAACGGATTCGCCGAGGACGCGATTGCCGGTGCGCGGTCGAGGTGAGGGCTCAGGCAACCTTCGATTGGGCGATTGCCTTGATGTGCTGGCGGACGGCGGCGAGTCCGTTTTGACGTGTGGGCGTGAGATCGCGGGAGATGCCGAGCTGCTCGAAGAGAACCGGTTCAGTGGCGACGATATCGGCGGGCAAGCCGCCTTCGTAGAGGTCGACCAAGAGCGCGACCAAGCCTTTGACGAGAGGAGAATCGGCGTCGAATTGCAGGTGGAGGGCGCCGTCACGGAGTTCTCCGACCACCCAGACTTGGGAGATGCAGCCGTTGACTCGGTTTTCGTCCGTCTTGAACTCGGCGGGCAAGGCGGGGCGGCGGCGGGCGCGATCGACTACGGCGGCGAGGCGTTCCTGCCGGTCTTCGATGAAGGACAGGTCTTCGATGAGTTGTGCTTGTTTTTCGGATACGCTCATCGAGACGCGTTTCAGTTGTGGACCGTGGTGTCGGGGCCGAGGTGGCGTTCGAAGAGCGTCTTGTCGGTCGCCTTCATATAGGCCTCGCGCGCGCTGATGACGCCGGCTTCGAATTGTTTACGCAGCGATACGTCCATCGAGATCATACCTTCGGCTTGGGAACCTTCGATAATGTTGCGGATGGCGGCAATGTTGCCGCTGCGAATGGTGCCGCCGAGTGCATCGTGCGGGAGCAGAATCTCGTGAACGGCGACGCGGCCGCCGGCGATTTTTTTGCAGAGGAGCTGGGAGACGATGCCGCGCAGACCACCGGCGAGGAGCACGCGGGCCTGGTTTTGCTCATCGGCGGGGAAGGCGTCGATGATGCGGTCGATGGTCTTGGGCGCGTTGTTGGTGTGAAGCGTGGCGAAGACGAGGATGCCCATCGCGGCGCAACCGAGCGCAAGGCGCATGGTGTCGATCTGTCGCATTTCGCCGACGAGAAGGATGTCGGGGTCGGCGCGCATCGCTCCTCGAATGGCGGCGGCGAAGCTTTCGGTGTGTTCGCCGACTTCGCGGTGGGTGATGATCGACTGCTTGTTGGTGTGAACGAACTCTATGGGCTCCTCGATCGTCACGATGTTACGACGCGAGGTGGAGTTAATGTAGTCGATCATCGCGGCGAGCGTCGTGGACTTGCCGGAGCCGGTCGGGCCGGTGACCAGGACCAAGCCTTCGCGAAGCGTGCAGAGTTTCTTGAGCGACTCGGGCAGATTCAGGTCGTCGAAGGACAGGATCTTGGACGGGATCTGACGGAAAACCGCACCGTAGCCCCAGGCGTTGATAAGGTAGTTAACGCGGAAGCGGGCGAGACCGGGGATTTCGTAGGCGAAGTCGAGGTCGTGGTTTTTCAGGAAGAACTCCCAGCGCACAGGCGGGCAGATCTCATGAAGAAGTTTCTCCATCTGCTCGGCGGTGACCACGGGGAACTCCGTGAGCGTGATGAGGGCACCGGAGACGCGGGCGCGGGGATGGAGACCGACCATGAGGTGCAGGTCGGAGCCGTCGTGAGCGCGCATTGCGCGGAGGATTTGATCGATCTCGGCAGGCATGGGTAAAGGGGCTTGAGAGGGTTGGGGAATCAGCGGGCGCCGGGGATCTGCTGGCGGATGGCTCGGTTAAGGATGTTGGTGGCCGCGACTTCGTCGGTCAGCTTTTTCTCCTGCCAGAGCTCGAGGATCGCGTTGTCCATGGAGATCATGCCTTCGCGGCGACCCGTATCGATGGCGCTCGGAATACCTTGGGTTTTGGAGTCGCGCACCATGGCCGAGATGGCGGTGGTGTTGACGAGGACTTCGCAGGCGAGGACGACACCGCCGTCGCGGGCGGGCAGCAGGCGTTGGCAGAGGATGCCACGCAGACTTTGCGCCACCATCGCGCGGATCTGGGGCTGCTGGCTGGGCGGGAAAACGTCGAGCAGGCGGTTGAGCGTGCTGGTCGAGTCGCTGGTGTGCATGGTGCCGATCACCAAGTGACCCGTCTCGGAGGCGGAGATCGCCATCTCGATGGTGGGCAAGTCGCGGAGTTCGCCGATCACGATGACGTCGGGATCTTCGCGCAGGGCGCTCTTCAACGCATTGGCAAAAGAGTGCGTGTGCTGGCCGACCTGACGTTGGGTAACGTTGCAGCCCTGGCTCGTGTGCAGGTATTCGATCGGGTCCTCGACGGTGATGATGTGGTCTTCACGCGTGCGGTTGAGCTCATCGATGAGGGAGTTGAGCGTGGTGGTCTTGCCGGCGCCAACCGGGCCGGTGACCAGGATCAAGCCGTTGTGGTAACTGAGCAGGCGCTTGATGACGGCGGTGTTTTTAAAACCGAGCTCCGCGGGCGTGCGGATGACTTCGGGGACGATGCGGTAGGTGCCTTTGACGCCTTCTTTGTGCTCCATCAGGTTCACGCGGATGCGGCGGCCGCCGTCCATGGCGAGCGCGTAGTCGTAGTCGTGATTTTGAGCGAAGAGCTTCTTTTGATCGTCGCCGAGAAGGCTCGTGTTGAGGCGCTGCGTATCTTGTGCGGAAAGCGCGGTGTCGGAGAGAAACTGCAGAGCGCGCTGATTGCGAATGTAGGGCGGTGAACCAGCAGAAAGATGCAGATCGCTGCCGCCGGCTGCGTCCACGGCGCCGAGGAGGCCGAGCATGAAAGGCTTGAGGGCGTCGTCGGCGAGCGAGGTGACGCTGGAAAAATCGATGCCGGGTAAGGCGCGCACGGCGGGGAGCGCAGCGGCAGCGGCTGCCTGGGGAATGGGCGGTGGCGGCGCTTTGGCGACGGCAGGCTTGGGCAGGAACGAAGGCGGCTGGCTTCCGGAAGCGGCGAGCTCCTGCGCCTCGGTGGCGAGGCGGGTCATCAACTCGATGTCGGTGATCCCGGCGCGGTCGATCACGGCTTGTGCGAACACCATCGCGTCGGCATCGGGCGGCATGGAGGCTACGATCTGGCCGGCCAGTTTGGCATCGATGACACGTTCCTGCACGCACAGCGAGGCGGCCCAAGGGACTTCGTTATTCATAAAAGGGTAATCGGGGATGGGACGAACGAGGGAAACCATACGCACACGGTAGAAAAGCCAAAACGCACGGCTTATTTTTGGCGAACGTGAAGCGCGAGGTGGTGTATTGAATCAAAACTACGCAACAGCCGGTTGTTACCGAAAGCAAACCGGCGGGCGTCTCGTCAAAATTCCACGTCGCGGCAGCGGACGTCGAGCTGGCGCGAGACGAGGTCGATCTGCCGGTCATCGAGCACGGCGGGGCCGCGCTGAGCGACGGCCGCGGGGATTTCGCGCGGGTTGAGCACGTTCACGACGCCCCGGCCGCGACGCAGAATCATCCAGCCGGGAAAAGTGAGAATCGCCATCACGGGCGTGGGCTGGCCGAGCAGTTGTTCGAGCCACGCCTGCAACCACACGGACTGGCGTTGCGCCTGGTCCAGACCGAAGCGGTCTTCGCCCCACGGATAAGAGAGCACGTTGCCATCGTAAACGATCTGGTGGTCGGCGTATCCCTGGCGCGCCCGACCTTTCCGACGGGTCTTGGTCTCGACGGCGAAGACGCCCGAGGGGCCGACGATCACGTGATCGATGTTGAACGGGGATTTGGCGTCGCCCGCCGGGACGTCGTGAAAGATCCGAAAGCCTGCGGTTTTCAGCGGTTCCAACGCTTCGCCGACCATGCGTTCACCGAAGAAGCCCAGCCACGTGTTGCGCCAGCGCTCCAGGCTGCGCACGAGGCGTCGGATAACGAGGATCAGCGTGCCCATCAATCCCACGACCGCGATCGCTAGCCAAATCGCCTGATGCGTGGTGCCTTCGACTTTGGTCGCGATGGTCGCCAACCCGAGGCCGACGATGAGCGGCAGGATCATGGCGAGGAACACGCCGAAGATCAGGCGCTCGTCGAGTTCGCCCAGTTTTTTGCGCAGGGTTTCGCCGGGACCGCGAAGGAGTTTGGCGTTTTCCGGGAAGGGCGCGCGGGTCTTGCGGCGGTTACGACTCCAAAAAGCGGCTCCCGTGAGAACCGCTAAAAAAATGAGGCCGTAGACGCCTAGGAAGATCCAATGCATGTCCGCCTTAAATGGCGGGTGGCATCGGGCAGTCGAGCGTGGAGGAGAGCGCGCGGAGCAATTCGCCGTCCTCGGGTTGGGCCTGACCGTCGTAGGCGAGGGTGGCGGCGACCGCGATGATCGTGCGCTTTTTCACGGGACCGTAGGCGAGTGCGAGTTTGTCCAATGCGGTGTCGAGACGATCGAGCTGGCTGTCGGTCACAGGTAGCAACGTCACCACCGGGTGGAGGCCGGCGAACTGGGCCGCACCGGCATTGAACGCCTGTTTCACGTAGACCTCGTCGGTCGAGTGAAGCCGCGCGGCGAATGAGAGGAGCACCGCGATCTCGGTGGAGACTTGCGCGGGCGAGTAAATCTCCCGGCGACCCGACGGGTGCGCGGCGAGTTGCAGGTGGTGCGTAAGGACTTTTTGGAGACTGAACTCGAAGACGCTGACCTTTTTGTCGGCGTGAACGAGTTCGTCGAGCGTCCCGAGAAATTGGTTGAGCGCCTCTGGTGGCAGCTTGCGCAATGCCGGCGGCGTGAGGAGCAGCAGTGGAAGGCGCGCTTCGGGGCTGAGGGCCAACAACTCTTTTTCCAGCGGCGCCAGCGCGGCTGAAATCGCTTCACCAGCGTGACGTTTGATGAGATCGCGCTGGGCGGTTCGCAGGGCCGCGTTGGCATCGAGTAGCAAGCCGCAGACAATCGCGCCTGCGCCGTCTGGGGAGTGCGCCGCTTCACGCAATGCGACCGGAATGGCGTCGAACAGCACGCGCGCGCGATCGGTGTGCGCGGCTTCGATGGTGCCAATCGCCGCGGCGATGGCGACCGGGTCCGACAAGCCGGCGGAGACGGGCGGACGCGGAGGGGTGACTTTGCGCCATGAATCTTTGGCGACGTCCACGACCTCGGGCGGGGCAAAGTATTTTCCGTCGAAAGACGCATCCACGGCGCGGATACGTTCGTCGAGCGGTGGATGCGTGGCCCACATTCCGCCAAACATGGAGCGAAAACCCTGGGCGAAGAAGAAGTGGCTGAGTTCGGACGCCTTGCTCGACTGGATGTTGGAGCCAAGGGCGTAGCCGCCGATTTTTTTCAGGGCGTTGGTGATGCCGGACGGATTACGAGTGAACTGCACCGCGGAGGCGTCGGCTAAAAACTCACGTTGGCGGGATACGGCGGCCTGAA
>JBEVND010000061.1:0-4515 GCA_040508285.1 Rariglobus sp.
CCCTGGCGAGCGGGGTCCAGTTGCACCACGGTGAAGTCGGAGGTGCCGCCACCGAAGTCGCCGACGAGAACGCGCTCGGGTTTGGTGATGCGCGCTTCGTAGGCAAACGCGGCGGCGATCGGCTCGTATTGGAAATGGATCTCGGTGAAGCCGGCGATGCGGGCGGCGGAGCGCAGGCGTTCCTCGGCGAGTTGGTCTTCGTCGGCGTCGGTCGAGAACACGGCGGGGCGCCCGAGGATAACGCGTTTCACGTCCTGTTGTGTGACGGCGTCGGCTCGTTCCTTCAGGTGGCGGAGGAAAATCGCGATCAGATCCTCGATGGTGTAGGTCTGGTTGTTGATCACCGTGTCGGTGAACGTCGCGTAGGGCAGGATCGTTTTGATGGCCTGAAAGAAACGACCGCGCATCTCGTCCTCGACGTAACGGAGCTTGGCGGCATTGCCGAGGACGGGGGCGATGCGTTTCGTCGTGTAAGGAAAATACATGAACGTGGCGTCGACGCCGGCGATGCGCGGGTCGCGCACGAGCGTGCGTTGCGTGGCGTTCCAAATGGTAACTGCGGAATTACTCGTGCCGAAATCGATGCCGTAAATAAACGTGTCCATTGCGTGGGAGATGAAAGGTGCGCGCGCGGTTTTCCAAAGACGAGGTGCATCGCGTGCGCGATTATTTTTAAAGCGGTCGCTCGAGAATCGCGTCTTCGCGCTCACGGCGGAACTGGCTTGTGTAGAGATCGTAGTAGTGTCCGCGGCGGGCGAGGAGCTCGGCGTGGGTGCCGGCCTCCTCGATGCGGCCTTTGGCGATCACGAGGATGCGATCGGCGCGGCGGATGGTGCTCAGGCGGTGCGCGACGACGAAACTGATGCGGCCTTCGAAGATGCGCTCGAGTCCGCGCTGGATGAGCTGCTCGGTCTCGGTGTCGATCGACGAGGTGGCCTCGTCCATGACGAAGATCTGCGGGTTGGCGATCAAGGCGCGGGCGAACGAGACGAGCTGGCGTTGGCCGGCGGAGAGCCGGTTGCCGCCTTCGCCGACCGGCGTGTCGTAGCCTTGTTCGAGGCGCGTGATGAAGTCGTGGGCGTTAACGAGACGGGCGGCCTCCTCGATCTCGGCATCGGTGGCGGCGAGGCGTCCGTAACGGATGTTTTCACGGACGGTGCCTTTGAACAGGTGCGGCGTTTGCAGGACGATGCCGAGTTGCGACTGGAGCCAGCCGAGTGCGCGGTCCTGGTAATCGACGCCGTTGACGAGGAGCCGGCCGGAGGTCGCCTCGTAGAAACGGCAAACGAGCGAGACGATGGTGCTCTTGCCGCCGCCGGAGGGGCCGACGAGCGCGATGGTTTCGCCGGCACGCACGGTGAGGTTGAACCGATCCAGAATGACCGGGCCCGTGGCGTAGGAAAACGTGACGTTGTCGAACTCGAGCGAGCGGATGGCGGCGTCACCACCGTCGAAGGCGAGGGAGGTTTTTGTGGGGTTTTCGGGCGCGCTGGCGTGGGCGGCGATGCGTTCGCGCACGGCGGGCGAATCTTGGATGGCGGGCTGGGTGGCGAGCAGACCCATGACGCGTTCGCCGGCGGCTTGTGCGCCCTGCATTTCGGTGAGTTTGAGCGCGAGCTGGTTGATCGGGTTGAAGAATTGTCCGGCAAAGTTGATGAACGCGACGAGCGTGCCGAGGCTGAGGCTGTCGTTGAGCGTGAGGATGCCGCCGCGCCACAGCGCGAGACCGGCGGCGAGGCTGCCGACCGTGGTGACGATGGGGTAGTAAATCGCGTTCTGACGGGCGTTGTAGACGGCGGCGGAGAACATCGCGGTCGAGAGATGCTCGAACTCAGCGAGATTTTCCTTTTCGCGAACGAGAGTCTTGGTGGTGCGCACGCCCTGGATCGACTCGTTGAACGAGGCGGTGATCTGGGAATTGTGGCGGCGGACTTCGCGTGCGGAGAGCAGCATGCGGCGCTGGAAATATTTCGAGATCAGCGCGAGCGGCGGGATCACGGCGAGCACGATGAGGCCGAGTTTCCAATTCATCCACAGGAGGCAGGCGGCGATCATCACGATGAGCGTGAGGCCCCAGACGATGTCGAGGAAACCCCAGGCAATGACGCGCGCGAGGCGGTCGCAGTCGCTGGTGAGGCGCGTGATGAGCCAGCCGGCGGGGCGCGTGTCGTAGAAGGCGAACTCCAGTTCTTGCAGACGCGTGAAACCATCGCGGCGGATGTCATGCGCGAGGCGGTTGGCAATGTTGCCGGCGCATTCAATGAACACCCATACGCCCAAGCAGAGCGTGAGCGTGGCGGCGGCGTAGGCGGCAATGTAGCCGGTGAAGTTGGCGGCGGTGCCGTCGCGCACCACGCCGTCGATGGTCCAGCGGGTGATGAGCGCGAAGGAAGCGTCGCACGCGGCGATGACGACGGCGGCGATCGATAGTGGGATGAGATAGCGCTTCAGGTGAAAAGCGCGGCGGAAGATCTGCCACCAAAGGCCGGTGTCGAGGCGGGCTTTGAATTCGTCTTCCTGTTGATAGGCGGGAGCGGACATGAGGCGGAGCGGAAAAAGTGGTGAGTAAGCGAGTAGCGGGTAGTGAGCAGGTCGGAGCGCGGGTGAACTCGCGGCCTAAGGTGGTGCGTGGCTCAGGCGGAGAGTTCGCGTTGGAGGTCGTCTTTGACGCTGGTCTGGATTTCCCAGAGGCGGCGGTAGAGGCCGTCTTGGGTGGAGAGCTCGGCGTGAGTGCCGGACTGGATGATGCGGCCTTGGTCGAGGACGATCACGCGGTCGGCGTGGGCAAGCGTCGAGAGGCGGTGCGCGATGACGAGGGTGGTCTCGCGTCCGCGGCGTTGGCGGAGCGCGTCGAGGATGAGCGACTCGGTTTCGCCGTCCACGGCGCTGAGCGCGTCGTCGAGGAGAAGGAGCGGCGGGCGCTTGAGGATGGCGCGGGCGAGGGCGACGCGCTGGCGTTGTCCGCCGGAGAGCGTGATGCCGCGTTCGCCGATCAACGTGCCGTAGCCCTGAGGGAAGCTCGTAATCGTTTCGTGGATACTGGCGGCGCGGGCGGCTTCCTCGATCTCGTGGTCGGGCGCATCCCCGCGGCCGAGGCGCAGGTTGTCGCGCAACGTGCGGGCGAAGAGAAACGGTTCCTGCAAGACGACGCCGATCTGCGAGCGCACCCATTGGCGGGGCAACGCGGAAAGTTCGCGGCCGTCGAGCCGGAGGGAGCCCTGCTCGTAATCATAGAGCCGCAGCAGCAGGTGCATGAGCGTGCTCTTGCCTGCGCCGGAGGGGCCGAGGATGGCGAGGGTTTCGCCAGGGCGGACGTCGAACGAGATGCCGTCGAGCGCGGGTTGGGCGCCACCGTGGGAGAAACGCAAGTCGCGCACGGAGATCGCGCCGGTGAGCGGGGCGAGCGTAAGCAGCGGGTTGGCGGGAGGGACGGATTCGCAGGCGACGGAGAGAATTTCTTCGAGGCGGCCGACGGCGACGATGGTTTTGCCAAGCTCGGTGAGGATGCGCCCCATCTGGCGAACGGGCCAGAGCATGATGCCCAGGTAGGCGAGAAACGTGAACAGCACGCCGACCGTCAACGTGCCGGCGGCGACGGCGCGTGCGCCCACGATGAGCACGAGGCCAAGTTGGGAAAGTGCAACGAGATCGCTGATCGACCAATACCACGACATCAGGCGGAGGAGCCGCAGGTTGCGGTCGCGGAAGCGGGTGTTGGGTCCGGCGAAGCGGGCGATCTCGTGTTCCTGCCGGGCGAAGGCGCGCACGACGCGGATGCCGGTGAGGTTTTCCTGAATGACGCCGGTGAGCGCGCCCTCGGCTTCGTCCACGGATTTGAAGACATGGCGCACGCGGCGGAAATACACGTAGCCGTAAATGATCAACGGGCTGATGAGGGAGAACGACACGAGCGTCATCGGCACATCGAGCAGGAGTAGCAGCGGCAGCGCGCTGGCGCAGAGGATGATGGCCTGGCCGATCTCGGTGACCTGCACGGCGAGGAACTGGCGCGTGGTTTCCACGTCGCTGGTGCAACGTTGCACGAGGTCGCCGGTGTCGGCGCGGTCATGGTAGCGCGAGGGCAGGTGGTTGAGGTGGTCGTAGAGTTCGTTCTTCAGGCGCCGGCCAATGCCGTCGCTCGCGAGAGAAACCTGCCAGCCTTTGAGATAACTGAACACGCCCGCGACAAGGCTCAGCGCGACCATGGCGACAGGGGCGATCCAGAGGTGGGCGCGCAGGAATTCGGGACCGCCAAGAAGGCCGAGGATGGTGGCGAGCAGTGCGGAGGCGTCCGCGGCGGGTTTATCGGAGAGCGCGTGGTCAAGCGTCACGCCGCCGATGAGCGGAACGGCGTAGGTGAGCACGATCGAGAGAAGCAGGCACACGAGGGCAAAGCCGTAGCGGAGACGTTGTCCGCGCAGGAGACGCCAGAGGGTTTTGAAAGTAGAGAACATGACGGACGGACGGACGGATAGGCGGGACAGTAGCGGGTAGGTCGGAGCGGAATCGGAAACG
>JBEVND010000080.1:0-8918 GCA_040508285.1 Rariglobus sp.
TCCAAACGTAGTCACCGGAAGCGAGATAACCCTTCGCAATTTCAAGCGAAGGCTTTTCGACGAAACGCTTCACGCGGAAGACCGGGCGACGGTTAAAGGACTTCCATTTCTCGCCGCGTTGGATGTAGCCGAAACCGGTCGCTGGCTCCGTGGGTTTGATACCGATCGTGACCATGACTGCATCGGCCTCAGCGGCGGCAAAGGCGGCCTTGAGATCAGCCTGATACGACTTGTCGTCGTGGATGACGTGGTCGGCCGGGAGCACCGCAAAAATGCCCTGCGGATCGCGTGTCGCCACGATCGCAGCGGCAAGGCCAACCGCGGCCGCCGTGTCACGCCCGACGGGCTCGGCAATGACGTTGGCCGCCGGGATGCCTTTGCACACCTCACGCACGGCCTTCGCCTGGATCGCGCTGGTGATGACGAAAATGTTTTTCGGCGGCGCGAGCAGCTTTACCCGGTCGATGGTCTGGGTGAGCAATGGCTTCGCGCCAACCACGGGCAAAAGATGCTTGGGACGCGGGGCACGACTTTGCGGCCAGAAACGTTCTCCTTTTCCGCCGGCGATGATAACGATGAAATGCTGAGGCATGTGCCGCAATGTTGCGCCACGTCGCGAGGCCGGTGCAATTTCATTTGCGAGCCCGTGGCCTTCGGATGTTTTCACCCGCATGTCCGAATCTTATCCGCTCGAACTCTCGGTTCAGGAAACCAAACGCCTGCTCGACGAAAAGGCCGCCGACGTGGTGCTCATCGATGTGCGCGAGCCCTTCGAGTTGGAAACCTGCCGGATCGCCGGCGCGCAGCATATTCCTATGCGCCAGATTCCTGAACACGTCGGCACATTGCCCAAGGACAAACATCTGCTCATCCATTGCCACCACGGTGGTCGCAGCCTGCGCGTCACTCAGTTTCTTCGCGCCAACGGCTACGATGCGGTGAGCAATGTCGCAGGTGGCATCGAAGCATGGTCGCTCGAAATCGACCCAACGGTGCCCCGTTATTAAATGCCGCTAATCCTGACGCGCTTTCAGCTCCAATCATAAAGCGAGTCCCGATTGAGCCCATTATATTGGCCGGCGTGTTCATACAAAAACCATCGAACCAATCGGTGATCCCGCTCGATGATCGGACGACGCTAGTTCGAGTTTAGTTAACCGAGCGGCCTGCTTTATTGCATTGTATAAACAACATTCAGCGAGCGTCTCATTACGCCTCGTCCGTTGTTAACGCGTTTAGCTCCGCGCAGTCGGCACACAAAAACGCCCCGTGTTCTTCAACACGAGGCGTCGGCTGAAATCTAGACTAGAGCAATCGCTTACGAAGCGGAGCTTTCCGAGCCAGAAGCCTCGGAAACAGGAGCTTGGGAAGCGGCGGCGCCACGTGCCTTCACGAGACCGGCTTCTTTTTTGATGTTCTGCACGCTCGGGAGGGAGATGCCAAAAGCGGCGGCGATCTCGGCACCGGACTGACCGGACTGCACAGCAGAAACAACCTGCTGCTTGAGTTCGGCGGTGATCTTGGCGCGGGTGCGCTTACCGCCGGCGGCCTTGGGCGCCTTGGCAGCTTTCGGGGCCTTGGCGGCTTTGGCGACCTTGCTCTTACGGCCCTTGCTGTTGGCAGCCGACTTCAGGGCTTTGATGAATTCGTTAAGATTGGAATAACCGTAATCGCTATGGAGCTTGGAGAGCGCCGATACGCGATCGGAAGCGAGTTTAGCCTCGGTTTGAGCAATCTTGGCTTTGGCCTTGGCGAGTTCTGCGAGTTGTTCGGTAAATGACATATCGAAGCTCACCCTCTCTCCATAGAGAGGTTTTATCAAGCCTGTATTATTCTTAATACAATATTCGACCGCTCACTACATCAAATTGTCATCGCATGATAGCCGCCGTCCACGACGATCTCCGCGCCCGTAATAAAGCTGCCAGCGTCGCCCGCGAGTAGCAAAGTGGCGCCAATCAACTCCTTGGCTTCGCCGAAACGCTTGGCAGGAGTATGGCCAAGAATAGAGGCGACGCGCTCCGGTGTCAGGACTTTGCGATTCTGTTCAGCCGGGAAAAATCCGGGAACGAGCACGTTGACGCGCACGTTTTTTGGCGCCCATTCGCGAGCAAGGTTTTTAGAGAGATTATGCACAGCCGCTTTACTCGCCGAATAGGTGAATACACGCGACAATGGAACCAGGCCGGACATCGAGCCCAGGTTAATAATAGAACCGCCCGCGCCACGATCCACCAAGTATTTACCAAACACCTGGCAACCCAGGAAAACGCCCTTCACGTTAATATCGATAATGCGCTCGAACTCGTCCTCGGCGATGTCGAGGAACGGCGTCGGCGAATTCACACCGGCACCATTTACGACTATATCAACATGGCCGGAGCGCTTCAAAACGGCTTCGAGGAGCTGTTGGAGTTGGGCTTTGTCACTGGCTTCGGAAGCGAGGAAATAGCCGTTACCACCCGCGGCCGTGATCTTGGCAAGGCGCGCGGCCGCCTTTTCCTCATTGCGACCGACGAGCACCACTTCTGCACCCGCACCGGCGAGGCCTTCCGCCATGGCGCCGCACAGTTCACCGGTGCCGCCAATGACGACAGCGACTTTGCCTTGAAGGGAGAATAACGAGGACAGGTATTCGGGAGCGCTCATGTAATTAAATGGGGAGACAATCGATAGAAGGCGGGAAAATGACGGGTTAAACAATCATGCAACCTCATCACCTTCCTCGCGGACAGCGCGCCGTTGTGAATCAATTTTCAGTTTGAACCGCACACACCCCACGTGCGCGCTTGCCAGCACCAAGCGGGATTTATTGATACTCCTGTTCCTCCATGGCTTCACCTGTTTCCCCTCTCACTTTCGCCCTTGTTGGATGCGGCAGCATTGCCCCCACCCACGCCAAAGCCCTGGCTGCACTGCCGGCGGATGCCCGTCTGACGCACTGCTGCGATCAAAACACGCCGCTCGCCGATGCGTTTGCCGCGAAGTTCGGGATCAAGGTTGCCACGTTTGACGCGATCCTTGCCGACCCGGCGATTGACGCCGTCTGTTTTTGCACGCCGAGCGGTCTGCATGCCGAACTCGGTGCACGCGCCCTTGCCGCAGGTAAACACGTCGTGATCGAGAAACCGATGGAGATCACGCCTGCCGCTTGCGATGTCCTCATCGCCGCCCAGCGCGCCTCGGGCCGCAAACTCGCGATCATTTCCCAACACCGTTTCGACCCCGCCAGCCAGCAAGTGCGTGGCGTCATCGAGCGTGGCGAACTCGGCAAACTCGTCCTCGCCGAAGCACGTGTGCCGTGGTTTCGCTCGCAGGAATACTACGACTCCGGCGACTGGCGCGGCACGTGGGCGCTCGATGGTGGCGGTTGCCTCATGAACCAGGGCGTGCACACCGTTGACCTGCTGCTCTGGCTGGCCGGCCCGGTGAAGACGGTTTATGCGCAGATGCGCACGGCCGCCCACCAACGTATCGAAGTCGAAGACGTGGTCACGGCCACGCTCACCTTTGCCAATGGCGCGATCGGCAACCTCATGGCGACCACCTGCGCTTACCCGGGCTCCGCCGTTTACGTCGGCCTCCACGGCACCGAGGGCACGGCCATCCTCGAAGGCGACGAATTGCAAACCCTCGCTATCAAGGGCCGCGAAACCATCAACGGCAAAACCGCGACCGCTCACGCGCTTCAGGTCGCCTCAGGTGGCACGAAATCCGCCACCGCTCACGCCGCGGCGATTCCCGAGTCACCCGCCGCCGCGGGCACATGGGCGTGGGGCGACGCCCATCGCGAACAATTTGCCGATTTCATCCGCGCCGTGCGCACGGACGGCCAGCCACTCGTCGATGGTGATGCCGGTCGCGCTGCGGTCGCGTTGATCAACGCCGTTTACGAATCCGCCCGCTCAGGTCGCGTCGTCACCCTCGCAGGTTGATTCAGCGAATCCGGCCTTCCGGCTTGCGCGAGTTCACGGACGCTTCGTTATTGAGGCATGGCCCGCCTCCCTCTCGAAGATAATTTTACCGACGTCATCGCCAAGGCCCAGCGCGGCCTGAAGATTTCCGACGAACAACTGGCCACGCGCGCCGAGGTGACCGTCGAGGAGCTCAAGGCCGTGAAGGCCGGCGAGGTCAACGACGTCGTCATCCGCCGCCTCGCTCGCCACCTGAAGCTCGGACCCAACACGCTCGACGACCTCGCGCACAAACGCTTCTACCCGGTCGCTCCGATCTTCCCGCGCGGTTTCGTGATGTTCAACACACCGCACGAAGACATGACGGTGAACAGTTATCTGCTCTGGGACGCCCGCTCGCGCTTTGCCGCCGTCTTCGATACCGGCGCCAATGCTGACGGCTTGATCGACATGATCGAAGCCGAGGACCTCGACGTGCGCCACATTTTCATCACACACACTCACGACGATCATATCGCCGCCTTGCCCGCCCTCGCCAAAGCCTGCCCGCGCGCCGAAGTCTGGGCCAGCGAGCGTGAGCCCGTCGATTTCCCCGGCGCGAGGACGTTCACCGAAAACGCCCATTTCCATGTCGGCGAACTCGCCATCAAAACGCTTTCCACGTGGGGTCATTCTCCCGGTATGACGACCTTCTTCGTGACCGGCCTGAGCTGGCCCATCGCGATCGTCGGCGACTCGCTTTTCGCCTCCTCGATGGGCGGCAGTGCCGACCACTACGCCGACCAGTTGCGCAACAACCACGACAAGATTTTCACCCTTCCGCGCAACACCGTGATCGCTCCCGGCCACGGCCCGCTCACCACGTTGGCGCTCGAGAAACTGCACAACCCGTTTTTCGCCCGCTAAACCAGGTAGACCGGGCGACGACTCCGCCGCCGGCGCCCCGCAGGTGCCAGTTGCGCGTAAATCCAAGCCGATCCTTCCTGCGTGCACGATCTTCACGCCAAATCGGTCACACCAGCACCTGTTGAGTGAGCCCAGTTTAACCTGAACCCCGTTTCAAAAATGTCTGAATCCATTGCCTTCGTCGGAGTCGGTCGCATGGGCGCCAACATGGCGCGCCGCCTCAAAGATTGCGGTTACACCCTTGCCTCGGTTTACGACACGCATGCCCCCTCGGCCTCCTCGCTCGCCAAGGAAATCGGCGCCAAGCATGCCACCAGCCTCGCCGAGGCCACCGCGTCCGCCGACCTGATTTTTACGGTCGTGACCGACGACGCTGCACAACTCGCGGTTTTCAGCGCGCCCGAAGCCGGCGATTCGCTGCTCATCGGTGCGAAGGGCAAGACGTTCATTAACTGTGCCACGCTCACCCCGAAGGTCCACGTCGAAGTCGGCCGCCGCGCCGCCGCTGTCGGCGCTTCCTCGATCGAGGCGTGCATGGCGTCGTCGATTCCCCAAGCCCGCAACGGCACACTCTATCTCATGTGCGCGGGCGAGCGCGCGACGTTCGACCGCCTTGAGCCGGTGCTCAAAAACCTGAGCAACGCCCTTCGCTACATCGGCTCGGCAGGCCAGGCCGCGCAGGTGAAAGCGCTCGTGAACATGGTGATGAACATCAACACTGCCGCGCTCGCCGAAGGCCTGGGCTTGGGCAACACCCTCGGCCTCGATCTCGACACATTGCGCGAAGTGTTTGCCCAGACCGGCGCCAACTCCCAAGTCCTCAAAACCGATGGCGAGGACATGCAAAATCGCGCGCACGATTGCTATTTCTCCGCCGCTCACGCCGCCAAGGACTCGACCATTGCCTGGACTTTGGGCGCCGAGACCGGCCTGAGCCTGCCGCTCGCCGCCGCCACCAAACTTCAATACGACCGCCTCGTGGCGCTGGGCCGCGGCGACTTGGACAAATCCGCCGTCGCCGAGCTCACCTTCCCCGGTCGCCTGGCCTAGGCGGCTTGGTAAAAAAGCCGGTAAACCGTTCCCTTGGGACCGTATTCGCGCCAACTAGCCGGTCCACAGCGTTGTTTCGCATAGACTAGCGAGAGGGCTTAGGTCAAAAATCACACCCATGAGTTTAGCCCAGCGCCGGAAAACCGTGCTGATATTTGCCCTGGCCTTTTCGCTTCTCGCAGCGGTGGGTGCGATCATCGTTCCGGCCATCGACGGCGATAAGGAAATGCCGGCGCAGTATTACGTCCTGTGCCTATCGGTCATCGGTTGCGTGCTCCTGGTGTTGGGCGGCTACGTCTGGGATCGCTCGCTCATGCAGCGCCTCCGCGTGATGTCGCAAGCCGAGACGCCCGTGAACAACGTCGATCACGACGAGATCCACGACGAAGTCATCGGCCTCGCCCGCAAGATCGAGCGCATGGCCCAGTCGCTCCAAAAACTCGAAGCGAGCTACCGCGCCGTCGTCGAAGATCAATCTGACCTCATCTGCCGCTACACGCCCGACGGAAAACTCACGTTCGTCAACGGCGCCTATGCACGTTTTCTGGGCCGCAAACGCCTCGAATTGATCGGCCAGCCCTGCTTGTTGCTCACCTCCGGCCTCATCAAGCCGCATGCCGACACGTTGTCCGAAGCCGCCGTCTTCGAGCTCAACACCACCGATGCGACCCAGATGAAAGTCGTCCATTCATGGACACATCGCGCCATCAAAGACGCCAGCGGCCACGTCATCGAATATCAGGCCGTCGGCCACGACGTCACCGCCCGCAAAGAAGCCGAAATCGCCCTCCTCACTGCCAAGGAGGCCGCAGAATCCGCCGACCGCGCCAAGAGCGAATTCCTCGCCATCGTCAGCCACGAGATTCGCACCCCGATCAACGGCGTCATCGGTTTCGCCAAGCTCCTTCGCGACTCCCAACTCTCCGCCGAACAGCGCTCGTTTGTGGATATGATCACCAGCAGCGGCCAGACGCTGGAAACGTTGATCAGCGATATTCTCGACCTCTCCAAAATCGAGGCCGGCAAAATCGAAATCGAACACGCGCCTTTCTCCCTGCGTGACTGCATGGACGAGATCAGCTCGCTCTTTACGCCGCGCGCTCGCGACGCCGGCCTGACGATCACCACCTCCGTCGCACCAGGCCTTCCCGCTTTTGTTAACAGCGATCACGGCCGTCTCCGTCAGATCCTCAGCAACCTCGTGGGCAATGCCATCAAGTTCACCGAGCGCGGCGGCATCACCATTTCGGTTGCGGCCGCACCCGAGGAAATTCTTCCCGGCGGCACCAACCGCGCCGTGCGCCTGCAATTCAGTGTGCGCGACACCGGCATCGGCATTCCCGCCGACAAGATCGGCCAGCTTTTCCGCCCTTTCAGCCAGGTCGACACGTCGGCCAAACGTCGTCGCGGCGGCACCGGCTTGGGATTGATCATTGCGAAACGTCTTTCCGAACGCATGGGCGGCGCCATTTCGGTCGAAAGCCGCGTCGGCGAAGGCTCGGTATTTTATTTCAGCATCCTCGCGGATTACGAGATGGGGCAGACCGCATCGCCGTTCGCAACTGCCGACCGCGTAAAAACACCTGCGACAACTTGAGTTTCCGTTCTTGCGGACGGCGATTTTTTCGCCCAACTTCCGCGCTCCCTCCATCAGGGGCGCGATAGCCAAGTGGTAAGGCCGAGCTCTGCAAAAGCTCTACCGCCGGTTCGATTCCGGCTCGCGCCTCCAATTTTCCACTGACCGCCGGCCTACCAGACCGGCGGTTTTTTAGTGCCTACGTTCTTGCCCATTGGGCGTTCGTCATTGGTCATTAACCATTCCAAAAATGTCCCCCCTCGTCTTCACCATCGCCAATCAGAAGGGCGGCGTCGGCAAAACCACCACCGCCGTCAACCTCGCCGCCGCGCTCGCTGAGAAGAAAATCCACACGCTCCTCATCGACCTCGATCCGCAGGCCAATGCCACGAGCGCCGTTGGCGTTGAAAAAAAGGCCGGCCGCAGTCTCTACGGCCCGCTGAATGGCGAAGGCACAGCGTTGGAAATGATCACTCCCACGCAATACGAGCACCTCGCCCTGATTCCGTCCGAGGAGGACCTCGCCGCCGCCGAAATCGAGATCGCGCAATCGGAAAACTACCTCGCGAAGCTGCGTAACGTGATCGAGCCGCTCAAGGCCACGGGTGGTTTCCGCGCCATCATCATCGATTGCCCGCCTTCCATGGGCATGCTTTCGATGAACAGCCTCGCGGCCGCCGATTACCTGCTGATCGCCCTCCAATGCGAATACATGGCGCTCGAAGGTCTGGGGCAGATTCTGCGCAATCTTGATCGCATCAAGAACGCAGGCCTGAACAACAACCTCGAACTGGGCGGCGTTGTCATGACTATGTTTGACATCCGCACCAACCTCTCGCGCCAGGTTGTCGATGAGGTAAAAACCCACCTGCCCGACAAGATTTTCAACACGGTCATCCCGCGCACGATCCGGCTCGGCGAGGCGCCCAGTTTCGGCAAAACGATCTTCCATTACGACCCGCTTTCGCCCGGCTCCACCGCCTACCGGAACCTGGCCAAGGAAGTCATCGCACGCTTCAAACTCACGAAGTAAGCCCGAGGCATCGCGTCGCGCTCTTTGCGCTTTGGCGACTTTGCGTTAAAACTCCCGCCCTGCATGTCCGCCTTCGCCAAATACCGGCACGCCTTCCTCATCGGGCTCCAGAGCAACATCGTTTACCGGTGGAACTTCGGCATCCGCGCGCTCTTTTCGCTCTTCCACCTCGCGTTCGTTTTCATCCTTTGGGGCGCGGCGTATCAGGGGCAGACGACCATCGGCGGCTTTGATCTCAATCAGACGCTCACCTACTTCATCGTTATTCTGGTGATGCAGTTCTTCATCGGTGCGTTCAATGAGGACTACCAGATCAGCGAGGACATCCGCAACGGCCTCATCAACCAGTTCCTCCTCAAGCCGATCAACTATTACCTCTACCGTTTCAGCATCTTCGTCGCCGCCCGCCTCGTCTCCGGTCTCCTCATTCTTTTGCCCG
>JBEVND010000135.1:0-3618 GCA_040508285.1 Rariglobus sp.
GAAGCAGGCGTGACCGAGATGATTTCCATCGGCACGGAGAGCGACGATTGGGCGTTGATCCGGGATCTCGCGACGAAACACGCCGGCGTCGTCCATTACTCGGTCGGGCTGCATCCGTGCTGCGTGCGCGAAAATTGGGCGGACGAAGTGGCGCAGATCGAAGCGTTCTGGAGCGGCGAGGGAAAGAAGCCGGTCGCGCTCGGCGAATGCGGGCTGGACCGGTTTCATCTGCCGAAAGACGACGCGGCGAAAGCAGAGCAGATTTTCGCGTGGCAGCGGGCGGCGTTCGACGCGCAGTTGGTCATCGCGAAGAAGCTGGGTTGCCCGCTGGTCGTTCATTCGCGAGGCGCATTTGCGGAGTCGGTCGCAATGATCGATGCGAGCGGCGTCGATTGGAAACGGGTGGTTTTCCACTGTTTCAGCGAAGGGCCGGCAGAGATGAGCGAGCTGATCAAACGAGGAGCTTACGGCTCGATCACGGGAGTGCTCACTTACAAGAACGCAGAGAACGTGCGTGAGGCGGCGAAGGTGCAGGGACTCGCGCGTTTGATGTTGGAAACCGATGCGCCGTATCTCACGCCGGTTCCGAATCGCGGTAAACCGAATGAGCCGGCCTTCATGCGCCACACGGCGGATTATGCAGCGACGATGTTTGGAGTCGGGGTGGACGCACTGGCCGCGACGAGCACCGCGACGGCGCGGGCGTTTTTTGGGCTTTAATGCTGAGTTGCCAAGATCCGACGCGCGGGACCGACGCGAAGTCTTGGGATGCGGGCACAAAAAAGGCGCCGGGTCTTGCGACCTAGGCGCCTTGGCGTCTTTGCGATGAAGGCGTGATCAGGCTTCGTCGAACTTGCGGGTGAAGAGCTGCTCGAGCTCGGTGAGCATCTGGGTGGCGTCGTCGCCGGTGGCGAGGAACTTGACCTTCGAGCCTTTGCCGGCGGCAAGCATCATGAGACCCATGATCGACTTACCGTTCACTTGTTCTTCGTCTTTTTCGACGAAGACATCGGCTTTAAATTTGTTGGTGATGCGCACGATCATGGCGGCAGGGCGCGCGTGGATGCCCATCTTGTTCTGAACAACGAGCTCTTTGATGTGCTGGCCGGTCGCAGTCGTGTCGTTCTTTTCCATTTCGATAGAGCCTAGCAAGGTCCGTGCGCAGGGCATGGCTTGCAACCTAAAAACCCGTCGCCCACGTTTTGCGGCTTCTTATGCACAAGACCGCGATCATCGTTCCCTGCCGGCTCGAATCGACCCGTTTCCCTCGCAAGTTGTTGCACGTCATAAAAGGCCGCCCGCTTTTATTGTGGGTTGCCGAGCGTATCCGGAAAGAAGCGCCGGAGTTTCCGCTGTTTTTTGCGGTCGATGATCCGTTGCTGGCCGAGCCGCTTCAGGATGCAGGTTTTACGGCGATTTTGACAGGCGTGGAGCACCAGAGCGGCACGGACCGAATTGCCGAGGCCAACCGCACGGTGAAAGCCGCGCACGTGATCAACGTGCAGGCGGACGAGCCGTTGGTGACGCGCGCACAAATTCTGACGCTGGCCGGCTTGATCGAAGGCGAGGCCGATATGGCTACGCTCGGCACGCCGTTCACGACGGCGGCGGATTTCAACAACCCGAATCAAGTGAAGGTGGTTTTTGCACCGGGCGGTGGGCGGGCGCTTTATTTCTCACGTGCACCGATGCCGTATGCGCGCGACCGCGCGGGGAACGTGGACGACGCGTGGGTGCTGGCGAATCCGTGTTACAAACACCTCGGGCTTTATGCCTACAAGGCGGCGTTGATCGAGAGTTTCGCGAAGCTTCCGCTCGGTCGTTACGAGAAGATCGAAAAACTGGAGCAGCTGCGTGTATTGGAAAATGGCTACGAGATCGTCTGCGGCGTGACGGACGATCCGACCATCGGCGTGGACACGCCGGAGGATGCTGTGAAGTTCGAGCAGTGGCTGGGCTGATGCCGGCGGCTAGTTTTTCGCGGCGTGCGCGGTTGTCACCGAGGTGATCCACATGACTTCGCAGGCGCCGCCGCGTGTATCCGTGCGACTCAGGGATGAACGCCAGCGGTAGCTTTTCGGGCCGTTGATCTCGACGAGGTAACCGGTGAGCGTGACCACGTCGTGTCGGCTGACGGCGAGGAGTTGTTTGCGCACCGCTGCGTCGGCGGGAAGGCAGTGCGTGTTCGCGGAGTGTGCGGCGATGAGCGCGGGATCGAGCGGCGGTTCGCCCGACCACCTGTATTCATACCAACGGCCTGACTGGCTGATGGTGAGGTCGTTGATCACGTCGGCTGCAGACATCGGGCCCCAACCGAGCGCGAGGTCGACGGGCGCGAGTTCCGCCGCGGGATCGTTGCGGTAACGTTCACGACCGAGGACAACGGCACTGATCTCGTAATGGGCGAGCGGAGTGATCGTGTAGTCGTCGTGTTGAAACGAGGGCGGGAGCGCGGCCTGAGTCTGGATCGGATCGCGAACCGCCGGTAAGCCGCGCCAATCCGCGTCGGCTTCGTGCCACCAAAACCAGCCCGCGGCGACGAGCAGAACGAGCACGAGGATGGTTTTCATTCGGGTGGCGCTTTCGTCACGGCGCGGGAGCGGGCGCGGCCAAGGTTACGATGATCGGGAAGTGATCCGAGCCGATGTCGGGCCCGATCCGGTGCTCGGAAACGAAGAGCGTGGATGACGCCAGGCAGTGATCGAGCGGGACGCGCAAGAGCCACGGTTTGACCGGCCAGGTGGGCGCAATGCCGTAGCCGGTGTCGGTCAGCGCGCTGGTTTTGAGCAGGGTCCGAAACGCGGGCGACCATGGCGTGCAATTGAGATCGCCGAGCACGACGGTGGGATGGGGTTCGGCGATCGACCAACGGGCAATGGCCGCCAGTTGTTGATCGCGCAGGAGCACCCCGTCGGCGCTACCGGGCGGCAGCGGATGCGTGGCGAGGAGGCTGATTTGCTGGCGGTCGGCGAGGGTGAGCGTGGCGCGAATGGAGGGGAGCTCGGCAACGGTAAGATAAACGGTTTTTAGGTCCGACACGGGCACTCGGCTAAGAAGGACGATGCCGAAATTATCGGAGCGCGGAACGCTGCGGATGTGCGGGTAAGAGGACGTGAGCGGCTTGAGCGCAGCCAGCCAGGCGTCGTTGATTTCCAGCAGCGCGACGACGTCGGGTTGCTCGCGTTGGATCAGCTCAACAATCGCGGTGCGGTTGAGGTTATCCGTGTGCACATTGGCCAGAAGCAGCTTGAGCCGAGTGGCCTCACGCGGCGCGACCGGATGCGGCACAAAACGTGGAACCAGAAACGCGATGTTGATCAGGGCAAAAACCGAGAGCACCGCAGCCACGCGACACCGGCTGGCGATGGCGTAGATGATCACGCACGCCGACAGAAGAATTCCGTAATGCGGCCGAAAATGCGTGGTGACCTCCGGCAGCCAATGACGGTCCCCGGCAAAGGCGGCGACGGTAAATCCGCACAGGCCGAGTGCGCCGAACAGGCCGACCCAAAGCGCAGCGTCGGTGAAGCCGCGGAGCGACCAACGTGAGCGAGAGGTCGGTTGAGGCATGGTATAAAAAAAGCCACCCGGCGAGGAGTGGCTTTGAAGTGGTTTGGA
>JBEVND010000163.1:0-6119 GCA_040508285.1 Rariglobus sp.
CTCCCTCCGTGTGGATCGCCACGGTCAATTCGGCGGGCGCCGTCTCCAGCTATGCGAACATTGGCGCCGTCATGGCGGCCAATGATTATGCATCCGCACAGGTGCCCACGGGCTACGCCACCACTCTCTACCAAGTTGTAGTCAAAGACGGATCCGGAGTGGCGAGTTCTCCTGTATTCATAAATCGGGCACGCATCACCAGCGCGGAGTTTCCCGAGATCGACGCCAACCGGCAGTTCCGCCTATTCGGCCGCAATCTTGTGATGACCGGTGCGACCCCGAGCGTTCGCTTCGTCGATAACACCACGCTCACCAGCACCGCCGGCACCGTGATCAGCGGCGGAGACCGCTACGTGGTCAAAGTGCAGGCTCCCTCCACGCTCGTTGCCGGCCGCACCTACACCATCTACTATCGCAACGGCCTCGGCGGAAGCGTTGGCGAAGTGGCCGCGCCCGACACCCTTCTCGCCCGGACCGGCGGCACCGACAGCTTCGCCCTGGGCATGCCGTGGGGCGCGGACTACAGTGGCTTTGCGGCCAACGTCTACGACGTAAAAACCGATTCCCGACTCCCGGTTAAAGCTATCGGTGACGGCATCACCGACGACAAGACGGCCATCCAAAACGCGATCAATGCGGCGAATGCCGCTGGCGGTGGCGTCGTTCACCTGCCGGCCGGCACCTACCGTGTTGCGACGTTCGGCGGCACGGGTGGAGGCGTGGGTCTGACGATGAAATCCAACGTTGTTCTGCGTGGCGCCGGCCAGACCTCCACGACCCTTGCGCTGGTGCCGCCCGCCTCCGTAACCACGCATACCGGGATGATTTCGCTGCCGGCCGGTTCGAGTGTGATGGGTATCTCCGAGATGACCATCACATCGAGCACCCAAGTGACGGTAACGGGGAAAAGGTTCCCCTTCATTACAACCGACAACGACGTCACGAAGTTTTTCGCCCTCAATGTCACGTTCGACGGAATGAACTGGGCATTGGGCGGCCTGCGTTTGAACACACCCACGAGTGCCGGTCATCTGCTGGTGAGCGGTTGCACGATCAAGAATCTCCGCCGCGATGCTTTTGCCATTATGACGAAAGACTTTGGCTCGGCGCTTAACCGAACTCGCAACGTCTACATCCGTGACTGCGTTTTCCCCAACATCATGGCGGGCATCTCCACCGGAGGGAACTACATCATCGTTGAAAACAACACCATCACCTATGATGGAACCTATGAGAACACGCTGACTGCCCTGGGCCAGACTTACGTCTTGGGCAGCCGGGATCGCATCAATGTCAGCGGCTCCCATCTCGTCATTCTCAACAACACTTTCTCCCATGTGGGCGCCCCGTGGATTTACGGCAACAACTCCGAGAACATCCTTGGCGAGGATCTCGGGGCTTCTCTCTTCATTCTGGGCGCCGCCACCTCGGGAACGTCGGGCACCCTCGGTGACACCACCCAGGCATGGACGGCCGATCAGTTTGCCGGCATGGACGTTGTTTTGCTGACCGGGAACGGAGCCGGCCAAGTCCGCAAGATCAGCACCAACTCAGCCACGACGGTCACGTTGAGTTCACCGTGGGATGTTTCGCCGGTCGCGACCGACCGTTACACCATCACCCGGATGAATGTCCCGCACTTGCTCGTCAAAGGAAACACCATGCAGGACAAGCGGCGGATGATCCTGTTGAATCAAGGCGCGTATGACACCGCGATCGTGAACAACATTGGCGTGAACTCGGGCGACATTAACGTCCGCGCTGTATCGTCCACCGTTTACCCGAGTGCGCATTGCGTCATCAAAACGCTCATCGCCGATAACACCGTGACGGCCACTTCCTACGACAAGCAGTCGAATATTCTCATCGGTTCCGCGCATTGGGAAGACACCCGCTGGGGCACGATTTCCTTTGTCAACGAGATCCGGCGGAATACGGTCACTGCCAAGGGGGACGAAGCGTTTCGAGCCATCGTTTCGGATTCCGACACCCGCTTTATCAATCCCTCGGGCGACACTTATCCGCAGGGGATGGTGGGCGTCATTTTCGATCGTAACACCGCTTACGACGCCAACACCGCATATGGCTGGAACAAAGGCATCGACGGCCTCACGGTGAGCAACGCCGTCACCGAGAACACCTATCGGGACACTTACGATATGGTCCATGCCGACGGGCTTATTTTCCCGGGTGCGAGCATGGCCAGCGACGGCACCTTCACTGACGACGGAACCGGCTACCTTGATCTGGCGGCGATGGAAATCCCGACGGCGGTGACCATTGAGGGCAACTTCAAGACCGCCGCGAACGGCCCGATTTTGAGCAACCGGTTCCTCGGTGGAAAACTCGTGCTGTCAATCACCTCAGGAAAACTCAGCATCTGGGACAATGGGTTCCCGGGCAGCGGTGTCGAAGCAACGCCGGCGACGCTCAACGATAATGCCTGGCACCAGTTCGCTTGGACCTGTGATGGCTCCGCGAATCAGATATTCGTTGATGGTGTCCTGGTGCGCAGCTCTACGCGCACGCGCGTGGGTTCGACGGGAGTAGCCTTCTTTGGTCGCGATCCTTCCGGCTCCGCCACGCTTTTTAATGGCAAGCTGAAGGAGTTCCGCGTCTGGGCCGGTGTTCAATCCAACACCGCCCTCAACACCTATCGCACCACCAAGCTCGCCGGTGACGAACCCGGCCTCCTTCAATATTGGCGCATGGACGAAGGTAGCGGACAGTTTGCCCGCAACCACGTGCTCGATGCGAGCCTGTCCGAAGGTCTGGTGGGCTACTGGCGCCTCGATGAAGGTTCAGGCACCACCGCCGCCGATTCGTCCGGCTCGGGCAACACAGGCACGCTCGTCAATTCACCGAGCTGGGTTACGGGTGAAATCGGCTACGCCGCCTCATTCAACGGAGGCACGAGTTACCTCTCGGTCCCGGACAGCGCCAGCCTGGTGCACACAGGGTCATTTACCATTCATGCACGGGTCAAAATCGATTCGATATCGACATCCGGAGCGGCGAACTGGCGTGGCATTGTCTGCAAGGGTGATCCCAACCTCAGCACCAAACTGGGATGGGAGCTGGGAACGTTCGGAGGCTCCGGGACCATGGGATTTTTCCTGCGTCGCGGAACCGGCGGAGGCACGGTCACCGTTTATTCCGGCACGGGCATGACCACGGGGCGGTTTTACACCGTCGACGCGGTCTGGGACGCGGCGACCGCTAAAACGTCGATCTATGTGGATGGAGTGCTCCATTCCACGGTCTCCAATGCAGCCGCGCACGCGCCCTCGCCTGGTGCTCTGCTGATCGGCAAACGCGCCGCAGGCAGTCCGTTCATCGGTGCGATCGATGACGTGAAGTTCTTCGATCGCGCGCTCTCCGCACGGGAAATCAACGAGCTGTTTTGATGAGAGACCCCCGACACCCGCGGTCGCGTCAAGACCGCGGGTGTCGGCGTGTGAGGCGGTCGTCACGCGCCTGATCCACAATCAATACGGCCCGCCCGAGCATCCGAATGAGATTCTGGTGCCGGGTGTGTGGGTGGACGGTTAACGCACGACGCGGCCGGTGCGGTCGCCGGTCATGAGGGATTCGATTTCGGATTGGGTGACGATGTTGATGTCGCCGGGGATCGAGTGGGCCAACGCGCCCGAGGCGACGGCGAAATCCAGGGCGCGGTGCGGAGTGTCGAGACCCGGTGTTTGCAGGGCGTGGAGGAGGCCGCCGGCGAAGGCGTCGCCGGCACCGATCCGGTCCACGATGTGGTCCATTTCGTAGGGCGTGTATTCGCCGTTCACTACGGGGGCGAGGTGGATGGCGTCGGAGGTAGTCTCGAGAAGCAGGGCGCCGAGGGCGTTGCGCGAGGCGGAGTGGCTTTCGCGCATCGTGAAGACGATGCGTTTGAGGTGCGGGTGGGCGCGGGCGATGGCGCGAGCGGACGAGGCGTAGGCATCGGTGGGGTTTGTGCCGGGGGGAACTCCGTCCCAAGGGATGCCGAGGACGTCGTAGGCTTGGTCGGGGTTGGTGAGCAGCAGGTCCACGTGGGGCATGAGGCGGCCCATGACTTCGCGGGCGAGTTCGCGGGAGGATTTGCCGGGCTGCCATTTCCAGAGGGTGGCGCGGAAATTAAGGTCGCAACACACGGCGATGCCGCGGGCCTTGGCTTCGCGGGCGGCGTGAAGCGTGGCCTCGGCGGCGGTGGCGGAGAGCGCGGGGCTGATGCCGGAGAGGACGAGCCATCCAGCGTCGGCAAGAATGGCGTCCCAGTCGTAAGCGGCACCTGCGGTGAGGCTGAAACTGGAGGCGTCGCGGTCGTAGAGAACGCGGCCGGGGCGGAGGCCGGCGCCGGTTTCGATGAAATACTGCGCCATGCGTCCGTGGTCGGTGCGGAGGATTTTTTGCGTATCGACGCCGAAGCCGCGCAGGAACTCCACGCAGGCGTCGCCGAGCCAGTTGTTGGGGAGCGCGGTGACGAAGCGGCTGCGTCCGCCGAGGAGGGCGACGGAGGAGGCGATGTTGGACTCGGCTCCGGCGAACGAGGCGTCGAGCTGGCCGGGCAGACATTGGCGGATGCGGCGGTGGCCCGGCGAGGAGAGCCGCGTCATGACTTCGCCGAAGGTGACGATGGTGGTGTTCATCGGGCGGCGCGGGTTTTGAGGACGAGGGTGCGGGCGCGTTGGGCGCGGGCGGCGATTTCGACGAAGTCCTGTTTCTGGATGAGGTCGCGCGGGGCGATCCAGGAACCGCCGAGGGCGGCGACGGAGGGTTCGGCGAGGTAAGGCGCGGCGGTGGTTTCGCTAATGCCGCCGAGGGGGACGTAGCGCAGGCCGAGGTGCGCGTAGGGGGCGGTCATGTTTTTCAAGTAGGAGAGTCCGCCGGACGGTTCGGCGGGAAAGAACTTGAGGAGGTTGCAGCCGTTTTCGACGGCGGCCTCGATGTCGCTGGGCGTGACGATGCCGGGACCGAAGGGGAGGCCGGCGGCCGAGGCGGCGGCGAGCACGCGGGGGTTGCAGCCGGGAGCGACGGCGAAGTCGGCGCCGGCGTCGAGGACTTGGGGGATTTGTGCGGGCGAGAGAATCGTGCCGGCGCCGACGAGCAGGGACGGGAAACGTTTCTTGATTTCGCGGAGGGCGGCGAGGGATTCGGGGGTGCGAAGAGCGAGCTCGATCACGTCGATGCCGCCGGCGGCAAGCGCTTCGGCGGTCGGGAGGGCGTCGGCGACGCGGTCGATGACGAGGACGGCGATGATGCCGGAGGTTTCGATGCGGGAGAGCAGGGCGGGCGGGAAGAGGAGGGACATGCGGGGAAGGAAGCGGAGAGTTTAGAGTTGGGAGTCCAGAGTCGGAGGCGGAAGCGGGGCGGGCTCAAAAGGTATTCCATGTTATGTAAACATAGGATTGGGTGTCGGGACTGATTTTATGAAAGGTGCGCAATCCAGTGTTCATGAGGTGGCGGAGGCGTGCGGGGTTTCGGCGATGACGGTGTCGCGGGTTTTTAGGAATTCGCCGAATGTGTCGGCGGAGACGCGGGCGCGGGTGATGGCGGCGGCGGAACGGTTGGGTTACCGGCCGGATCCGCAGGTGGCGCGGTTGATGGAGCTGGTGCGCGGGCATCGGGCAAAAAAGGTGCGGGCGACGCTGGCGCTCATTCGCGACGAGAGCGCGGACCGGTCTCCGCATGAGACGGGGTGCAACTACGTGCGGCTGGACGATGTGAAGAAACGCGCGGCGCAGTATGGCTACGAAGTGGAGGAGTTTGATCCGGTGCGCGCGGGGATTTCGCCGAAGCGGTTGAGGAAAATTTTGGAGACGCGCGGGATTCGCGGAGTGCTGGTGTCGGTGGGATCGGCGGAGTCGTTCGGCGCGCGGTTTGATTATACGGGGTTTGCGGCGGCGACGTTCGGGTTCGGGCTGACGAATCCGCCGTTGCATCGGGCGGGGACGAACATGACGCAGGGGATTCTGTCGGCGGTGGCGCGGCTGGAGGCACGCGGGTATCGGCGGATCGGGCTGGCGGTGTCGCCATGGATCGAGGCGCGGTCGGGGCACACGTATTCAGGGGCGTGGTTGCATTACCAGCAGTCGGTGCCGGCGCGGCGGCGGGTGCCGTTGCTGTTGTTT
>JBEVND010000167.1:0-5330 GCA_040508285.1 Rariglobus sp.
TCGGAAACCGTCCGCGCAAGTCCTGGCAAAACTGCTTCTGCGCCCGCGTCGCCGCGCACGCGTTGGCGAAGAAATTCACGCCGCTTACCGGATCGGTATAACTGCGCCAGTCCATCCACGCCTGCGGGAACTGGTGCACAAAAAGCGGTGCGTGATGCAGGAAACGTTCACCCGCATAACTGACCCAAGGCTCGCGTCGCCACGCCGTCCATGTCTCCGCGGGAGCACGCTTCGTCGCTCCCTGCACGGCGAACCACGTCATCCCAAAATGCTCGGAGAACTGATCCCAGCTCCACGGCATAAACCCTTTCTCGGGCGTCCAGCCATGGCGGATACGTTTCGCCTCATCGAGTAACCAGGGCCAGTCCACTCGCGCCTCGATTGCCTGAGCCAGTTCGGCCACCGCGCCACCGAAATAACGCCCTGCCGACAACGCCCCGAAGACCGCCAGCGCAGTGTCGATACTCGACGCCTCGCACTCCCATGCACGCACACCTGTGCGCATGTCCACAAAGTGAAAAAAGAAACCGTGCTCGTGCTGCACGTCGCGCCACAACGTGCGCAACACCCGCTCGGCGCACGCCCGACATTCCGCCTTCGATTCCCATCCACGTTCCGCGCCGATCACGAGCGCCGTGAGCCCGAAGCCCACCGCCGCCACGCTTGCCATGTCGCCCGGCTTGGAGCCGTCCGCCTTGGCACGATCGGGAATCAACCCGGTGTGGGCATGGGCCGTGTCGAAGAAATAACGAAATGCCCGTCGCTGCACGTCATCCAAGAATTGGTCATCGGTCATGGGGAAATAATCGTTAAGCGAGCAGTGCGCGAAAGCCGGCCTCGTCGAGAACCGGCACGCCGAGCGTCTTTGCCTTTTCGAGCTTCGACCCCGCTTCTTCGCCCGCCAGCACGTAGTGGGTTTTTCGCGACACGCTGCCGCTTACTTTTCCGCCCGCCGCCTCGATCATCTCCGTCGCCTGCTCGCGCGACAACGTCGGTAACGTGCCCGTGAGCACCACCGTTTTGCCCGCGAGCACTGCGCCCGCGGCGGCTTCGAGCGGAGCAGTCGGCGCCACGCCGGCCGCCTGCAGATCAGCCACCAGTGCCCGATTCGTCTCGTCGCCAAACCACTTGCGCACGGCCTCGGCGGTTTTCTCTCCGAAACCTTCGATCTGCACCAACTCGTTCAAGTTTGCCGTCGCCAGCGCATCCAGCGAGCGGAAGCGCCGCGCCAGATCCTTCGCCGACGCCGCGCCGACCTGCGGAATGCCCAAGCCATGGATCACTCGCCACAAATCCGCCGTCTTCCGCGCGGCGATTCCATTCACCAAATTTGCAGCCCAGATCTCGCCGGATTTTTTCAGCGGCAGCAGTGCCTCGATCTTCAACGTGAACAGATCGGGAATCGTTTTGATCAGTCCTTTGGTGAGGAGCAGGTCCACGACTTCCTCGCCCAACCCGTCGATGTCGAGACTGGCTTTCGACGCGAAGTGCTCAATCTTGCGCCGCACTTTTTCCGGACACGCCGCATTGGGGCACATCCATTTTACTCCACCCTCTTCGCGCACGAGCTTCGTCGCGCATACCGGACACTCTGTGGGGAAAACATACGCCACGCATTCCGGCGTGCGCTTTGCCAGGACGACTTCGATCACCGCCGGGATGATTTCGCCGGCCTTCTCAACGAGCACAAAATCACCCACGCGCACGTCTTTGCGCGCGATCTCATCGGCATTGTGCAGCGTCGCTCGCTTCACCGTCGTGCCCGCGAGCAACACCGGCTCCAACTCCGCCACCGGCGTGACCGCGCCGGTCCGACCAACCTGAACCGAGATCGCGTTGATCCGCGTCTCCGCCCGATCAGGGGCAAATTTATAAGCGCACGCCCAGCGTGGGGACAGCTTGCGCGCCGCCTGCCCCGCGCCGCGGTAACCGACCACCGCTTGCTGGGAAAACAAATCAAGTTTCACCACCGCACCATCCGTGGCATAAGCAAATCCGCGGCGCATTGCGTCGAGTTCGCCGATCGCCGACCAGATCGCATCGGCACCACGCACGCTCCAGAATTTTTCCACCACCGGAAGTCCCCACGTGCGCAACTGCGCCTGGAACGACGACTGCGAATCGAAACCCGACGGGGCCGGCTCACACGCGCCGAGCCCGTAAAGCACGATTTCAAGCCGGCGTGTCGCGACCAGTTTCGAATCGAGCTGCTTGATCGTGCCCGCCGCGAGATTACGCGGGTTTGCGTAAAGCGCTTCGCCGCTTTCTTCCTGGAGCTGATTGATGCGGCGAAACTCTTCGTCGCGCAAAAACACTTCACCGCGAATCTCAATCACGTCGGGAATCGGCGGCGCGAGCAGATCATCAGCCGGTTTAAGGTGATGCGGAAGCCCGCGAATCGTGCGGACATTGGCCGTGACGTCGTCGCCTTCTTCGCCGTCCCCGCGAGTGACCGCGCGCACCAGTTTTCCGTTTTCGTAAGTCAGGCTGACGGCCACGCCATCGATCTTGGGTTCGACGGTGTAGGCAAGGTCCTCGACGCCGATCGCCTTCACGAGTCGTGCGTGGAATTCGCGCAGCTCCGTCTCGTCGTAAGTATTGTCCAGTGTGGTCATCGCCTGCCGATGCTTCACGCGTTCGAAGCCGTCGCTGCGATCATCGCCCACACGCTTCGTTGGAGAGTCGCCGAGTGCGAATTCAGGGAACTTCGCCTCCAGCTCCGCGAGCTGGCGCTTCAGCGCATCGTAATCAAAGTCGGTGATCTCTGGCTTTGCTTCGCGGTAATAACGTTCGTCGTGGCGGACGAGTTCGGCGCGAAGTTGAGCGATGCGAAGTTGGGCTTCGGACGACGTCATGGAGGAGAAACAGTTGGCTCAATCGCAGTTGATTTTTCAATACGAGGTTTACGGCGCCAAAGCGGCAACTCCAGCAACCGGCGATACCACGGCCAGAACGTGTAAGCGGCGACAGCGACAATCGCGCCCGTCGTGTCGGCGATCCAATCGGCCAACTCCATCGAACGTCCGGGCGTGAGACTTTGCCGAAGTTCGTCGGTCACACCAAAGAGCGACACAATGACCACCGCCCACCAGGCATGGCCTCCACGGAAGGGCCTCAGCACCAAAGTCGCCATGAGCCCAAAGATGGAAAAGTGGGCGATCTTGTCGAAGTTCACCACGCTCGGCGAAGCGACCTGCCCATGTCCCGACGCCCACACGACGGTCGTCGCGAGCACAACAGCGTAGGCCCACTGCCAGCGGGAAGGTGTTTTCGGGAGAGTCACAGCCGCATGCTTGGTTTGCGTCCTGAAGAAACCAAGGGCGAACGCGGAAAGTTATTCGCAACGGCGATCGCGCCGCTGCTTGTGATCGGCTGCAGGCGCCACTTATTGTGGTCCCATTCCCTCCGTCTCATGAGCAAATCCCAACACCCTGACGACCGCCCGGACCGCCTGGACGAAGATTCGCTTTCCAGCCGCGTCAAACGACGTCTCGCCCGCGTGCAGGAAAAGGGACCGCGCGATCTCTGGTGGCAATTTCTCGACGTGCTGGAAAAGCACACGGTTTTCCGTCGTTCGCTTTACGCGGTCGTCATTTTGGGCGGAGTCGGCGTCGTGGGTGGCGTGTGGATTTACCCATGGTGGCGCGAGCGCACCGCCGTGAGCATGGCGCAACAGTGGCTCGCCGCCGGCCGTCTGCAGCAAGCGTCCGAATCGATTCAGGAAGCACTGAGAGTTGCTCCGCAAGAGCCCGAGTCGTGGAAACTCGCCGCCGACCTCGCCCGCCGTCTCGGCAATCAATCAAGCGCGTTGGGCTACTCCAAACAAGCCGCCTCACTCGCTCCGAAAAACCTCCCGCTGATTCTCGCTTGGGCCTCGGATGCACTCATCGAAAACCAGATGGATGAAGCCGAGCGTGCCCTCGCCACGGCGAGCGCCGAACAGGTCGCGCAGTCGTCCCACGCCCAGCGCATTCTTGGCGAGATTGCCCGCCGTCGCCTTCAGCTGTCCGAGGCGCGTGATCACTTTGAAACAGCCCTGCGTATCGACGGCCCCAATACCGCGATCAACGAAGTTCCGCTGGGTGTGGTGCTCCTGAACGCCCGTGGCGTCGGCGAGCGGAAACGCGGAGAGGATCTGCTCATCAAGTGGACCACCAGTATCGAATGGGGCGCCAACGCCCTGCGCACCCTGCTCCAAGACGCACTGCTCAACGACGACCGCGTCGCCATGGCCCGTTGGGCGGATATGCTGCGGGCTCATCCGCGCTGCACGTTGGCCGACATCCCGCAGTGTTTGCTCGCGCTTTCAAAGACCGACCAAACTCATTTCCAGAAAGTGATTCTGACAATGCAGCGGAACCACTCCGTCGATCCGGAAAACGTCGCGCTGCTACTTGGCTGGATGAATCAAATCGGCCGTCCCGAGGAAGGGTTGGCGTGGGTTCGCTCGCTGCCGGATTCGCTCACCCGCCGTCCACCCGCGATCGTCGTAGTCTCCGAATCGCTGCGGATCTCCGGTGCATGGTCCGAACTCGAACAATGGACGGCGGGCCCCACTTGGCAGGGCTCGCTGGAATTTATCCAGTTAATCTACCGGATGGAGTCTGCGCTGCGTCTCGGCAAAACCAGCGAAGCGGCCGCGATCCGCCGCTCGTTGGAATCCAAAGCCGTCGGCAACGGTGGTCAGGCGCTGTTCGCCGCCAGTTCACTTTATGCGTGGGGCCGCGTCGACGAAGCTGTCGCCTTGCTATGGGTTGCCGCCGACCAACGCGGACACGCCGTCGAAGCGCTCGGCACGCTCGCCCGTCACTATCACGAACAGCGGGATGCGTCGGGCCAATATCAGGTGTTTCGCCGGTTGCGTCCGTTGCGTGCCGACGATGCTGCGGTGGGTAACAACTTCGCCTTTTTCGCCGCGTTGATGGGTCAGGACCTGATCTCGGCTGGAGCGATTGCGGACAATAATTTCAGAAGCTCGCCCGAGAATCGCATCTGGCGCTCCACGCACTCATTCGTGTTGTTGAAGAGAAATCAAGCGGCCAAAGCACTCGCCGTCATGGAACCACTCGCGAGCGACTGGAAAGAGTATCCGGCCGTCGCGTTTGCTTACGGCCTCGCGCTCGCCGCCAACGGCGACAAAGCCCAAGCACGCACAATCCTCGGCAGCCAGCATCCCGAAACGCTCGCCAAGGAAGAACAAACCTTGATCAGCGCCTCGATCAAATAACCTCAGCCACGAACGGCGACCCGACGCCGACGGCAAACGAAACCGCCGTAGAGCGCGATCGCTCCGGCCAAAGGCAACCACGCACCGACTTCCGGCACCGGCT